>VGKR01000007.1 GCA_016866915.1 Candidatus Pacearchaeota archaeon | reverse complement strand
AGCTTTGCTTTTTGGATAACTATAGACAACTGGATTTTTGATACTTATTGATTTTCTTACATAATTATCTTCCGGAATCATGCCAAGAATTGGAACTTCAAGCATTTCTTTCACAACTTCTGGAGAAAGCTCTACATCATCTTTTCTAACTCTTGTAACAATAACACCTCTAACTGTTTTTTTTAATTGCTCTGCCAATTTAACTGCTTTTAATGCATCTGTAATTGCAGGCATCTCTGGATTTGTTATTATTATCAATTCATCTGCTAAATCTATTGCACACGAAGCCTCATTTCCTAGTCCTGCAGCGCAATCAATGATGACATGCTCTGAAATTTTCTTAAAAGAATTTTTAAAATCTTTTAATTTTTCTGGCTTTGTTTTTTTTAATTCTTTTACTGAAATAGAAGAGGGAATTACCTTGATTCCAGCCTCATGTTCGTAAACAGCTTCAAATGGCTCTGCTTTTCCTCTTAAAACATGATTCAAACTTACTGGAACCTCTGGCGCATTTAGATGAATTCCAATGTTAGGCGTGCTTAGATTTCCATCAATAACCAACACCTCTTTTCCAAAATAACTAAGGGCTGCTGCTAAATTTATAGCAGTAGTGGTTTTTCCTACACCACCTTTTCCAGAACTTATTACAATTATTTTTGACATTTTGTTAACAATAAACAAATTTTTTATGCTAGAAGGAATTGTTTTAATGTGCTTATAAATTTTTCTAACTTACTTGCATATTCTTTTAATTTTTCTAGATTAATATTTATCTCCTCTCCTCTATAAATAATCTTAAGAGTAACATTTTTTCTAAACTCTCCAATTCTTTCTTTTCTTAATTCTTCTATTTTTCGAAACATTTCATAAAGTTCCAAAATCTCTAGAAAATTCTTATCTTTTTTGAAAAGTTTTCTAATTTCATCTATTTTTCCCACGGGATTTAATGGAACTACAGAAATTCTTTTTTTCTTTTTTGCGTGTTTTAAAACCTTAGTGATACTTATTTCTATCATCTTTCTCCATCTTAGAATAAGGTTCATAATTACATCACAGGTCTTGGTGTATTTCAAACTAACATATAATAAGTGGTCCGCACTTATTTTTTCTTGGATTATTTCTTCCATAATTTCTACAACACTCTTTTTTCTAATTCTAGAAATTATAGTGTATAAGGAATAAGGGGTTTTTATATTTTTTCTCTAAATATTTTTCTAATTTTTATTAAAATTTTTTTAGGAAAATTTCTTTTGTCTTTTTCAAAATATTTTTTGCAGTTAATAAAAATTCTTTTGTCTTTTCAAGTGTTAATATTCTTGGTTTTAATCCATTTGATAAAATGACAACTTTTCCATCTTTTATAAATTCAAAAGGACTTTCTTTGTGTTTTTCCACAAAATCAAATAATTCAAGAATAAGAGCCACCTCTTCTTTAGTTATAGAATAGATTGGAGCGCATTTTTCCAGAAATATTCTAAAATTTGCTTTTGGTTCCTTGTAAAGATTTATTCTTTTGAAAAGATATTCATATTGAAGAATTGAATTTATGCAAATAGCAACAGCTCTTTTTATTTCCTGAAGAATTTTCAAAAGAAGCCTTTTATCTTTAATAAGAGGAAAAGTCACATAAACCATGTGATCCGCTGTCTGCAAAATCTTTTCTGCTTCAATCAGGTTTTCTACAAATTTTTCCATGCATTTCTTAACTGTTTTTAATTAAAATAATTGTTGGTGATTTGAAATATAGATAAAAAAGAGATGTCTGGTTGTTTTTTATTTTTCACTTAATTTTAGAATTGCTTCTGCTAAATCTCCATCAGAATCCTCTAACGCTTCTTTCGCTTCTTTTTTTGTAGAACCTGTTTTCTCTACTATTGTTTTAATATCTTCTTCCAAACTAGATTCTTTATTTGATTCTTCTATATCGCCTGCAATCTGAAAACTTTCTTTTCCTTGAATTGAAATTTTTGTTACAGATGGATTATTAATAATAATTTTTGAACTATCTTCTTTTTCAATAACTACTCTTGAAGCTGAAATCTCTTCCTGGGCCATTCCCATGCGTTTCATTACTTCCTGCATTTTTTTTGGATTTAATCCGCTGAACATCTTGTTTTGAGTTAATTTTAATAGATTAAGTCAAGAAAAATTCTAAAAGCTAGTACTAGAATTACAAATCCGATAACATGCACTGGCTTTAGGTTGAATTTACTTTTATATTCATCACTAAATCTCATCAATCCGCCGAATCCTCCCGGCATCTGAATTCTATTGTCTGCCATGATTTAGATAAATTCAAATAGTTTTTAAAAGTTGTTGTATTAGAATTAATTATGACTCTTAAGAATATCAAAAGTTGGAATCCTTCAATAGAAAGAGAAATTACTGAAAAATGGAAAAAATCAGAATTTTATTTCTTTGATAAAAAAAGCAAAAAAAGAATTTACTCCATTGATACTCCTCCTCCTTACATTAATGCTCCGATTCATATAGGGCAAGCTATAACTTATTGTTATATAGATATGTTTGCGAGATATAGAAGAATGAAAGGATTTCAAGTTATTTTTCCTTTAGGTTTAGATAGAAACGGACTTCCAATTGAAATGGGTGCAGAAAAGAAATTCGGAATTTCTCCTTTTGAGGTTGGAAGAAAAAAATTTCTAGAATATTGCAATAAACTTCTTGAAGAAACCTCTAATGAAACTATAGACACTTTTGCTAAATTAGGAATTTCTTTCACTTCTTATAAACAAGGAAATTCTATCGGTTCTGTTTATCTAACAGATTCTTCGGAATATCGGGCTCTGACTCAATCCACTTTTATTGAACTTTACAAAAAAGGACTGATTTATGAAGATAGAAGGATTAGTAATTGGGATTCAAAACTTCGAACAACTATAGCTGATTCTGAAATAGAGTATAAAGACATTCCAAGCACATTTAATAATATTGTTTGGACAGTTAAAGAAACAGGAGAAAAAATTATAATTGGAACAACCCGCCCTGAATTAATATGTACTTGTGCAAGAGTTATCTTTAATCCAGAAGATAAAAGATATCAGCATCTTAAAAATAAAACAGCTCTTTCTCCTCTTTTTAATAAAGAAATTCCTATTATGCCCCATTCTTTAGCTAAAATTGAAAAAGGAACAGGCTTGGCAATGATGTGTTCTGCTGGAGATCTTAGTGATATTCAATTTTTTAGAGAGCATAATCTAACCCCCCTTATCGCAATAAATTCAGATGGAACTCTAAACGAACACGCGGAATTTTTAAAAGGACTAAAAATAAAACAAGCAAGAGAAAAAATTCTTGAAATTCTTAAGGAAAAAGGACTTTTAGTTTCGCAAAAAAAGATAATGCATCGAACTCCCATTTCTGAAAGATCAAAAACAGAAGTAGAATTTATAGAAATGCCTGAACTGTATATCAAGCAACTTGAATTCAAAAATGCTATAAGAGCAATTGCCAATAAAATAAATTTCTATCCAAAAGAATCAAAAAAAATCCTGGAAAATTGGATTGATTCTATTTCTATTGACTGGCCAATATCTCGAAGAAGATTTTATGCCACAGAAATACCTTTATGGTATGCTGAAAAAGACGGAAAAAAACTTATTGCAATTCCAAAACCAGGAAAATACTATCAGCCTTGGAAAGAATCTGTTCTTTTAGATGCTTCTGTTTATGAAGAAAATAAATTTACTGGAAAAAGAGTTAAAGATTTCAAAGAATTAAAATGGATTGGAGAAGAAAGAGTTTTTGATACCTGGATGGATTCTTCTATTTCAGAATTGTTTATTTTGAATTATTCGAAAGATAGAGCTTTTTTTAAAAAAGCCTTTCCTGCTAAATTAAGACCTCAAGGAAAAGAGATTGTTAGAACCTGGCTTTATTACACTCTGCTTCGAGGATATTTAGAAACTAAAAAACCTTGTTTTGAAGATGTTTGGATTCATCAACATGTTCTTGATGAAAAAGGAAGAAAAATGTCCAAATCTCTTGGAAATGTTATAGATCCTCAAGAACTTATTCAAAATTTTGGAGCAGAAGCAATTCGTTTTTGGGCTGTTATTGAAGGAGATCTTTCAAAACAAGATTTAATTTGCTCAAAAGAAAAAATTCAAGCAGAATTAAAAACTTTAACAAAAATTCTAAATCTTTCTAAATTTGTCCTGTTCTTTGAAAAACCCAAAAAGAAACCCCCTCTTTGTAAAACAGATAAACTGTTTATAGATTATATGGAATTTATGGGAAACCGATTTGATAAATTTTATGAAAAATATGATTTTTATCATCCTGCTCTAGAATTAAGGAACTTTATCTGGGATATTTTTGCTTCTCATTATGTGGAGATGGTTAAAGCTCGAGCGTATAATGAAAAAAATCTTTTTAGTAAAGAGGAAAGTGAATCTGCAAAATACACTCTTCATTATTTACTTGAGAATTTTTTGATTTTAATTTATCCTATAATTCCTCAAATTTCAACACTTATTGCAGAGGAAAAGGGAATGAACTTGTTAAATATAACTCTGCCAAAATTTTCTAAGAGAAAATTCAATTTCAAAATGCTTAAAGAATTAATGAACTTTAATAGCTTTGTCTGGAAAAAGAAGCAAGAAGAAAATAAAACATTTAGAGATTCTATACGATTAACTGTGCCTAAAATTTTAGAATATTATAAAAAGGATTTGATTGCTATGCATAATATAATATGACACAACTAACAAAATTCGAATTAATTGAGATAATTGAAGAACTTGAACAGTATAAGGGAAGACATACGGAACTTATTACTGTTTATATTCCTGCAGGATATGATGTGAATTCTGTGCAGAGGCAAATTGAAGCTGAAAAATCAACAGCTAAGAACATTAAATCAACAGGAACGCGAAAAAATGTTATTGAGGCATTGGAAAAAATAATTCGGGAGCTCAAAACATTTAAAAAAACACCTGAAAATGGTCTAGTTCTTTTTGCAGGAAATATTTCAAAAATTGAAGGTTCTCAGGATTTGCGGTTGTGGGCAATTGAATCTTTTATGCCCATAAAAAATAGACTTTATAGATGCGATAAGGAATTTGTTCTTGATACTCTTAAGGAGATGTTGGAGGTTTCTGAGGTTTTTGGACTTTTAGTAATGGATAGAAAAGAAGCAACAATAGGACTTCTCGAAGGAAAGAGAATAGAAACACTTCAAAAAATGACTTCAGGTGTTCCGAGCAAAATAAGAGCGGGAGGACAATCGAGTCAGCGCTTTCATCGAATTACAGAGAGTCTAACAAAAGAGTTTTACAAAAGAATTGCAGAAGAAATGAAAAATATTTTCCTGACAATGCCTAAACTAAAAGGAATAATTATCGGAGGACCTATTCCCACAAAAGATGAATTTATTGATGGAGAATATTTGCTTACTAATTTAAGAGAAAAAATTATAGGAAAGGTTGATATTGGAGATGCTTCTGAATCTGGTTTGAAGGAATTAGTTGTTAAGTCGCAAGATTTATTGATAAATCATGAAAGAGTTCTTGAAAAAAAAGAAATTGAAAATTTCTTTAAAAATCTTGGAGAAAATAGAGAAAAAACTTTTTTAGGAGAAAAGGAAACAAGAAGAGCTTTGGAGGCAGGTGCTGTCGATATACTGTTTATATCTGAAAAAATACCTAAATCGATTACTAAAGAATTAACTGAAATAGCGAATAATATGGGTTCTGTAGTAAGAATAATCTCAACAGAAATAACAGAAGGCGAGCAATTTTATAATATGGGGGGAATTGGTGCAATTTTAAGATATCAAATTTAATTAAACTCTTTCGCAAAAACTTTAAAATCTGATTTAATCTTTCTTTTTCATGGAAAAGTCTGAAGAAAAAAACAAAAGCAAGCTTCCTTCAACCGAAGAAATTAAAAAAATTGAGGCGATTTTATTTATTGTAGGTAGATTTCTCAATTTAAAAGAATTAGTTATAATGTCGGATTTGAATCCTGCGATTATAAAAAATTGCATTGAAATTCTTAAAAAGAAATATGATAAAGAGGATTCTGCGATTTGTATTGGAGAAAAAGGAGAGACATGGAAAATGGACATAAAACCAGAATATTCTTATTTAGTAAACAAACTCGCAACAGGTTCTTCTGAATTTTCAAAAGCAGAGCAAGAAACTCTTGCAATAATTGCTTTCAAACAACCAATTAAACAATCAATTATCATAAAAATAAGGGGAAATAAAGCTTATGACCATATAAAAAGATTTACAGAATTAGGACTTTTGAAAAAGAAAAAGACAGGGCATACTTATGAATTAAAATTAAATGATGATTTTTATGATTATTTTAATATATCTGAAGAGCAAAAAGGAGAAAGCAAAAGCTCTTTAAATAACCTAAATTCTTCAACTTAAATTTAAAATGATTGAATTACTAACTATAGTTTATTTGTTTTATGCTTTTATAGGATTTTATTTTTTATTTCTTTACGGATTAGTTTATATCAGAAACAAAAATGAGATTTTTTCCTATCCCAAAACAATTAAAAATTATTCTTTGAGCATAGTTGTTCCATGCTATAATGAAGAAAAAAGCATAGGTGGAACAATAGAATCTCTTCTTGACTTGAATTATAAAAATCTGAAAAAAATAATAATCGTGGATGATTGCAGCACAGATAATTCTTTTAATATAATAAAAGAATATGCTAAAAAATATCCGAGGGTTATGTTGCTGAAAACTCCAAAAAATACCGGAAAAGCAGCTGGCGCAAAAAACTATGGCGCTAAATTTGTCAATACCGAATTAATTGGCTTTGTTGATGCAGATTCTTATCCTGAAAAAGATTCTGTTAAAAATATGATGGGTTTTTTTCAAAATAAAAATGTGGCTGCAGTAACAGCCTCTATTCTTGTTAAAGAAAAAGAAAAATTTATCGAAAGACTGCAAGCTGTTGAATATAGAATAATTGCCTTTACTAGAAAGATTTTGGGATTTATCGGAGCAATTTATGTTACTCCCGGGCCTCTAGCGATTTATCGTAAAAATTTGTTTGAGAAATTAAAAGGCTTTGATGAAGAAAATCTCACAGAAGATATAGAACTTACTTGGCATCTTCTTTCAAAGAATTATAGAGTTGAAATGAATCTTGCTTCACAAGTTTACACTGTTGCTCCAAATAACTTTAAAGCATGGTATAAGCAGAGAATAAGATGGAATGTTGGAGGAATTCAAACAATACTCAAATATAAAAAAATCTTTGCTAAAAGAGGGATACTGGGTTCTTTTGTTTTACCCTTCTTTGTATTCTCTTGGGTTCTTGGAATTTTAGGAGCGGGAATTTTGATTTATAGGGGAGCTAGAAGACTTCTTGTTCATTATCTTGCTACAAAATACTCCATCGCTGCTCAAACAGCTGTTTTGACTTTAAGAGAAATAAATCTTGCTCCAAATATTTTAATATTTTTTGGAACAGCATTTATTCTTATGAGTTTATTTTATACTCTACTGGCTCTTTCGTATTTAAAAGATAAAGAATTTAAAAAGATGGGATTATTCAGTGTTTTAATGTACTCTTTTGTTTATGTACTTGCATATCCTTTTATATTGATTACTTCAATGTATAAATATCTAAAAAAGAAAAGATCCTGGTAAATAATAGAATGCCTAAAAAAACACTAAATTCAAAAGAATCGAAAAATACAAAAAGCTATTTTTGGCAAGCCTTGGTTTTAACTGTTATTGTTTTTATTATAGGAATCTTTTTAGGAATAGCTTACGAAGGAAATCGTTTGGAACAAATTAATGAGTATTATGTTCTTTCTGAAATTTCTTTAATGGATGCTCTTGCATTAAGTCGTTTAACTGATATTGATTTAAACTCGGGAATTATGAATTGTGAAGTTTTAATACAAGCAAATACTAATTTCGCAGACAGAATCTACTCCGAAGCACTTTTGCTTGAAAAATATGAAGAATCTGGAAAACTAACAGAGGCTTTGAGATTAGCTCACACAAAATACGATCTTTTAAGAACAATATTGTGGTTGAATGTTATAAACATTCCAGAGCAATGCAAGAGAAATGTTTCTATAGTTGTTTATCTTTATGAATATGATTCAGAAGATTTAACTAAAAAAGCAATTAATCGCGTTTGGTCGAGAATTCTTTATGACCTCAAAAGAGATGTAGGCAATAAAATTATTCTGATACCCATAGCTGTAGACAGTGATCTAACCTCTTTAGATTCATTGATTTCTCGATTTAATATTTCCTCTTATCCTGCTTTGATTATAGACAATGAAAAAGTTTTCTTAGAAATTAAGTCAGCAGATGAACTTAAGAAGCATTTAAAATAAATCTTTTATGTTTTTTATCACATAAATCTTAAAAAACCATTTTGATATACTTTTTTAATGACATGCTCTTTTTGTGGAATTTCAGGGCAGAAAGTTAGACTTTTTGACGCAATCTCTTCAAAAGGAATTGTGAAAATTTGCGAGCTTTGCTCTAAAAAAGAAGATATTCCTATTTTAAGAAGACCTACAACTTTTCAGCTTAAAGAAGCTGAAAGAAAATCAGATGTTTATAAAATTCTTTCCTCTGCAAGAGCATATCGCGAGAGTTTGAGAAAAATACAAGACAAAGAAGCTGAAAAACAAAGCACAAATTTAATTTTGAAGCAAATAGCAGATCAGAACTATAAGAAATTTGTTTCTTCAGAGCAAAAACCGAGATTAGATTTAGTTGAGAATTTTCAATGGGTTATTATGCGGGCAAGAAAATTTAGAAAACTAACAACAGAGCAATTAGCAAGAGAGATATCAGAATCAGAAGCTGCAATAAAAATGGTAGAAAGAGGCATTCTTCCAGAAGATGATTATAGACTTATAAATAAACTTGAAGGTTTTCTTGCAATAACTCTTGTGAAAAATCTAGCATATCAAAACACAGAAATATCTGAAAAACAGCCAGCGAGAATATTGAAATTTGATCCAATTATGGCTAAAAATATTACTATATCTGATTTAAAACGAATGAAGGAAGAAAGAGAAACAGGAAAATTAGATATTGTTTCTATGGAGGAATCTGAAGATTTTGAAAACTTAGATGAAGATTTTGAAAAGAATTTGAAAGAGAATTTTGAAGAAGAATCTCGATAGATTTATAAGATTTATTCTCTTTATAAAAAAATGAAAAAAGAGTTGATTGTTTTTTTGTTTTTGATTTTTAGTGTTTTCTTTGTTAATGGAATCTATGGGGTGACTTATTCTGTAAAACAAGATGGAACAGGGAATTTTACCACAATTCAGAATTGTGCGAATTCTGCTCAAGCAGGAGATATATGCTTAGTTTATTCTGGAATTTATAATGAGAATATTACTCTTCCTCGGAGTGGTTCATTTGGAAATGAAATAACTTTTGCAGTTAAAGAAGGGCATGAAGCTGAAACTGGCTCTTGGACTTTGAATAATAGAAATTACGTTCGCATAATGGGATTTAATATAAACAGCAGAGCGCTCGGATGTATTCTTTTTTCCGGCCCAAATACCTTTATAGAAATATTGGAAAATAATATTAGAGATTGTTATTATACTGGAATTAGAATGGGTGGCGGTGGAAATGGGAGTTGCTCAAATTGTTTGATTATTGGAAATCAGTTTGAAGATATTGGAATACCCACTGGTTCAGGAGTAGCAATTAACATAATCGGGTTTAATAGTCTTGTAGCTTATAATTGGATGAGTAACATGGATCCAGACAATATTGTGGTTCTTGGAGAAAATATTACTGTTGCGAATAATTATGGTGAAAAACCTTATTATGACACAATTGCTCATGCTGATTTTATACAGCATGGAAGTTCACCTTTTGGGCTTAAAAGATGCACTTTTGAATCTAATTTTTATGACGCATCAGGAGGAGTTGCTAACGGACATTCTCATGGAACTCAAATCTCTAATGGGCAAAATGATTATAACAACCCCCCCTATGAGAATATTTTTCGAGGCAATGTTTTTCATGAAATTGGCGGCGGAGATATTGGAATAAATCAGTGCACTTATGGATGTTCACATTTTAGAATATACCATAATACTCTTGCAAATTCTCAGGCACATTCATCGGCAGCTAATATTCGCTATGGCACAGTAATATATGGTTCTGGTGTTACAAATACCTTTTTACATAATAATATTCACTATAAAACATGGGGAAGTAATGCAAGAGATAATATTTATGTGTATTATGTTGAAGGAGGATTTCAAAGTAATTATAATTTAGCTTATGATCCAGATGGTTCGGTTACGTTTGCAAGCATAATGTTCGGCTCTGAAACTAATAATCAGCGAAATGTTAATCCCGGATTTATTAATTATGCTAATGATGATTTTAGTATAAGTAATTCTGGAGGAGCTCATAATAATGCAGGTCCGCTTACTAGAACAATTGGTAGTGGAACAGGCAATATATTCACTGTTTCTGATGCGGGATTTTTTAGAGGAGATAATCCCTTAATTAGTCAGTATGGAGGAAATCTTATTAGAGGAGATTTAATTACTGTTGGAACAGATGTTTTGCGAGTGATTTCAATAGATTATTCTACAAACACAATTACTGTAAATCAATCTTTTAGTTGGAATAATGAAGAACCGGTTTTCTGGGGAGCAGATTTCACACCAGATATAGGTGCGTATCCCTACAAGGCAGGAGGATATAATATTGGAAATAATTTAAATTATAATAACGGAGATAGTGTTTCAAGAGGAAATGTTGTAATAATTTCAGAAATAAACAACCCCGAATTAGTCAGATTTGTAGAATTTTGGATTGACGGAATACTTGTTGCGATAGATTCTGATGCACCCTATGTCTACAATTGGGATACTTCTAATTTGGTTCTTGGTGATGGGCATATTCTTAAGACAATAGCAAGACCATTTTATGCTAGTAAAATGCTTTCTTATGAAGATAGTGCTTCGATTATTATTCAAGATGAAAATTTGATAAGAAGCAACGGTTCTCCTTCTGGAAACCTTTCAGCAGGAACAGATTCAACAACAATTTCATTGAACACAAATGAAGTCTCAACTTGTAGATATTCGACAACACTCGGGATATCATATGATTCAATGACAAACACTTTTTCAAACACAGGAAACACAATTCATTCTCAATTAATAACAGGATTAACAGATGGAAATTCGTATAATTATTATGTAAGATGTAGAGACAATTTTGGAAATACTAATGCCAATGACTATTTAATTGGTTTTTCCATATCTCCAACTCAAGAAATAATAACAATTCAAAATATGCTTGATGCTTATCAGAATTACAAAAGAAACGAAGTAAGTTTACTTTATTTTTTAGATAAACTGAGAAGATGGATTGTGTTTTGGTGAGTGATTAAATTTATAAACTAAATTTATGAGTTCTTATTATGGAAATAACTGTTTTAAAAAACTCAAAAGAAGAACTTGAAATACAATTAGAAAGCCTAACACTAGCTGAACTTTTGAGAGTTTATCTGAACAAAGATTCAGCTGTTTCTTTTGCGGCATGGAAAAGAGAGCATCCTTTTGAAAAACCAATACTTAATCTAAAAACAAAAGGAAAAACAGCTAAAAAAGCTGTGAGTGATGCTGTTGCGGCAATAACAAAAGATCTTGAAAAAATTGAAAAAGATTTTAGAGGAATGAAGTAATTAGAAGAAAATTCCGAAAATCCCTTAGGCTGATGACGCTTCAGCAGACTTGGATACAAAAATCGCAATAATCCTTTAGGCTGATGACGCTTCAGCAGACTTGGATACAAAAATCGCAATAATCCTTTAGGCTGATGACGCTTCAGCAGACTTGGATACAGAAATTCCGAAAATCCCTTAGGCTGACGATACTGTAGTAGATTTGGATACAAAAATCACGAAAATCCTTATTAATTCTAAAAATGTTCTTTTTTTTATGTCAGAACCAGAAACTGAAAGAATTTTTAAAGAAACAAGCAAAATTTCTGCTGGAAGTTATGATTTAAACAGATGGCTTTATGGAGGTTATGAAAGGAGTGTGATAACAATGATTGCCGGCTCTCCTGCAAGCGGAAAAACTAATCTCGTATTGCTTGCTGCATGCAGTCTTGCAAAAAAAGGCAGCAAAGTTATTTTTATAGATACAGAAGGAGGATTTTCTTCTGAAAGAGTAAAGCAGATTGTTGGAGAGGATTATGAAAATATTCTGAAAAATATTCTGATTCTGACTCCTACAAGTTTTGAAGAGCAGAAAAAAATTTTTAATAATCTTCTTGAAAGAGTCAAAAAGAAAGATTGTGGATTAATTATTGTTGATGGTATGGCTATGCTTTATCGGCTTGAACTTGGAGACGCTATTAATTCAAAAGATGATTCTAAAATCAAAGAAGTTAATAGAGAGGTTGCGAAACAAATGAGAATTCTTACAGAAATATCCCGAAAACAAAACATACCAATTTTAATTACAAATCAAGTTTATTCTGGATTTATTTCTGAAGAAAACTGGAAAAAAGGAATTGAAACTGAAACAAATCTTGTAGGAGGGGATTTATTTAAATACTGGAGTAAAACAATTATTGAACTAAAAAATTTAAATGGAAAAAGAAAAGCAATTCTTTTAAAACATCGAAGTTTGCCAAAAAAAGAGCTTGTTTTTGAAATAAGGAATAAAGGTATTTTCAAGAAGGGATGGCTTTAATTTCTGAGCAACTCTTCCGTGGTTCTTAAATAATATAAACTGTTTTTTCTTAGATTTTTTATGAGTTTTAATAAGGATATCCGATTTGAAATAATAAAGAAAATAGCTGATATTAATTTTAAATTTAAGAATTTAGATAATCTTTCAGAGATAGATACAAATTCTCCCCCAAGTGTTTTTGTTGGTTCTAAATTAAAGTATCCATTAGCAAATGTTGGAATTCTAAGTCCTTTGGAAAAAGACGAAAACGCATGGGTTTATGATGATGCCAAATACTGGGCTCAACATAGTTTTGATATAAAAGATGTGATGAATCTTAGAGATAATCTTCTTAATTCACGATTTCAAACAAATGTAAAGAACCCCAATGTTAAGAATAAATTCATTCAGATAGCTCAGGAACTCGCGTTAGCTTCAAAACCCGTTGACATTGAAATTGAGCTTGAGAAAAAAATAGGGCCTGGCTTAAAAAAAGATAAGGTTTTAATTCCCCAAGGAATGAGTGCTTCTTTGAAAAAAGCAAAAATTGTTGGAAATGTGAAAATAAACAAAAAATTAGATAGAGTTATTAATGACGATATAAAGACTTCCGAAGGAATTGAATATCTTTACAAAAACAATTTCGATGAGTATGCTTTAAGCAAAATTATGAGTGTAGGTGTTCTTGGATTGAAAAAAGACAGGCGGCTTGTTCCAACAAGATGGAGTATTACTGCAACAGACGATACTCTTGGAAAGAAACTTCTGGAAAAAATTAGAGATTATAAATGGATTGAAAATTATGAATTATTTTTTGGAGAATTTATGGGCAATGTTTATTTGATTATGCTATTCCCAAATGTTTGGAGTTATGAGCTTTTTGAATTATATCTTCCCGGAAGTGCATGGAATCCCTCAAATGAAATAAAAGCTTCAACTGATTTTGAAGGATATGAGGGCAGAAAAGATTATGCTTCCAATACAGCAGGAGGATATTATGCTGCGAGACTTCCTATTTTAGAATATCTTGAATCAAAGGCAAAACAGGCAGCTGTTTTTGTGATAAGAATAGAACTTCCAAGTTATTGGGCTTCGCTAGGTGTTTGGGTTTGCAGAGAATCAATAAGAAAAGCACTGAATCATAGAAAACTTGAATTTAATGAAATGTCTGAGATGATAGAAAGTCTGAAAAAAATAGGCATGATTAAATTTGGATTTGATCCGGAAAGAGTTTTGAAAAAAAGTAAATTAATAACTCAGCTTAAAACGCAAACTAATTTGAGTAAATGGTTTTAGGAAGAAATTTCTTGTTGTTTATTCCTATAAGCTTCAATTCTTTCTTTGTTTGTAGGACATTGGGGATTGAAGCAGAAAATCCAAGGTCTTCTTCCTTTTTTTATAAGCATTAATTTTTGAAATCCACATTTGTCACAAATCTCTTCTGATTTTTTTATAAATCCGTTTGGAGGAAGACTATATGTGTTTTTGCAATTAGGATAAGCATCACAAGCAACAAAAGACCTTTTTGTTTTTCTTGAATAAGAAATTGAAAGATGTCCTTTTTTACATTTTGGACAGATAGTTCTAAGCTTGTTTTCATTTCTTTGTTGTTCTCTGAGCTTATCATTTGCTCCTGCAATTTCTTTTCCAATTTCTTTTTCTTTTTTTGTGAATTGATTTAAAATCGAAATTATTGTTTTTTTTGCTTTTTCAATTATTCTTTCTTTCTTTTCATTGAAATTCTTTTTAGAATTTTGGATAGATTCTGTCTCTTTTTCAAAATTCCGGGTTAATTCTTCATCAATTATTATTGGAGAATATTTTTTTAGAGTATCTATTAGGGATATCCCTAGAGGAGTTGCCTTTATGCTTTGTCCTTCAATGTATCCTCTTTCAAAAAGAGTATCTAAAATACTTGAGCGTGTTGCCTTTGTTCCGAGATTTCTTTTTTCTAATTCAGAAATAATTGAAGCAGGCGAATATCTTTTTGCAGGCTGAGTTTCTTTTTCTTCAATTCTAGAATTTTTTATTCTAACTATTCCATTCACATCTGGAACTTTATTCTGATCGATTTTTCTCGGATAAAATTTCAACCAAGATGCTTCTTTTATTTCTAAACCTTTTTTTGTAAAAATTAATCCGTC
>VGKR01000006.1 GCA_016866915.1 Candidatus Pacearchaeota archaeon | reverse complement strand
GGAAAAAAGGTAAAAATAAAGCCGAAAATCATAATTTCAGTCACATATCAAGAAATTCAAAAATCTCCGACCTATAATTCTGGTTTTGCATTAAGATTTCCAAGATTTACAAATCTAAGACCTGATAAATCTTTGAATGAAATAGCAACTTTAGATGAAATAAAAAAAGATTATGAAAATCAAAAAAGAAACTGGAAATATGGTTAAAAAAGAAATAAATTCAGGATTCAGTTTTGGACTTACATCTGGAGTAATAACAACGCTGGGACTTATGATAGGACTTTATTCTGGAACTAATTCGAGACTTGCGATAATAGGGGGAATTTTAGTTATTGCTTTTGCAGATTCTTTTTCAGATTCATTGGGAATTCATATGTCAAAAGAAGCAGAAAAAGGGACAACAAAAAAGAAAATTTGGAATGCAACAACGTCATCATTTATAGCTAAGCTAATAATTGCTTTAACATTTCTAATTCCAGTTTTATTATTTAATCTAAACACAGCAGTTATTATCAGCGTAATTTGGGGCTTGCTACTTCTAAATCTTCTAAGTTATAAAATAGCAAAATCAAGAAAACAAAATGTTTTAAAGAGAATGGGAGAACATTCTTTTATTGCAATAATTGTAATTGTTTTAAGTGGTTTAATTGGTAAATTTGTAGCAAATTTTTTCGGCACATTTTAACGTCGAATCCTTTAAAAACCTTTATAAATGCTTTTACTTATAAATAACTAAGTAATTTCAAAATGGCTACTGAAACAAAAAGTTACAAGATACAGAATATTGTTGCAACAACTTCTTTGGAAAAACCAATACCTCTAACAAAACTTGCAAGAACTCAGCCAAATACAGAGTATAATCCAGAAACTTTTCCAGGATTAGTTTTAAGAATAAAAGAGCCAAAATCAGCTGTTTTAGTATTCTCTTCTGGAAATTTAGTATGCACAGGAACAAAATCAATTGCTCAAGTAAAAAAAGTTATTCAGACAGTTATAAAACAGCTTAAAAAAATTAATGTAAATATAACAACAACTCCAAAAATCACTGTTCAAAACATTGTAGCTTCTGGAACAATAAATCTCAAGTTAAATCTTAATTTTTTAGCTCTGCAGATGGAAAACACAGAGTATGAGCCAGAGCAGTTTCCAGGATTAGTTTACAAACTCATAGAGCCAAATGCCACATTTTTGCTATTCAGTAATGGGAAACTTGTATGCACAGGAACAAAGAACAAACAGCAGTTAGAATACAGTATGGACCAGCTTTTAAAAAACGTTAAAGTCATTCTGAAAGATTACAAAAAATAACTTTTTTTAGTGGATTTTTACTCCTGAAAAATTATTAGGAATCTTAAAAATATCCAATATTTTACAACAAAGTATAAAAACACGCCCCTTATTTCCTAAAATATGGATGAACAAATTGCAAGCGGAAAATCTAAAAATGAGGAGTTAATGATTGAAGCTAAGAATTTTTTTGCTTTCTATAAAAAAGCTATTGGTGAATCAATCAAAAAAGGGAAAAAGGTTATTTATCTAGACTTTACAAAACTAACAGAATTTTCAAATAAACTTGCTGAAGAAATTCTCACTTCTCCTGAAGAAACTCTTGAAATAGTAGAATTAGCTTTAGAAGAAACAGGCCTTGTTGATAGAGTTAGAGTAAGACTTACTAATCTTCCAAAAAGTCAGGAAATGAAGGTAAGAAATATTCGCTCAAAAAATCTAAATGAAATGATTGTAATTGAAGGTATTGTAAGGCAGGCGAGTGATGTAAGGCCCCAAGTAATAAATGCAAGATTTGAATGTCCAAGTTGTGGAACAGTTATTTCTGTTTTGCAAATGGAAAAGAAATTTCGAGAGCCATCAAGATGTTCTTGTGGAAGAAGAGGTGGTTTTAGACTTATAAGTAAAGAGATGGTTGATACTCAAAGACTTGTAATTGAAGAAACACCTGAATCTCTGTCAGGCGGAGAGCAACCAAAAAGAATGAATGCTTTTCTTAAAGAAGATCTTGTTGAGCCGAAAATGGAAGAAAAAACAACACCAGGAAGCAGAGTTAAAATTATTGGAATCTTAAAAGAAGTTCCTGTACCTCTTCACGCAGGAGGACTTTCAACAAGATTTGAACTTGCAATTGAAGTAAATAATATCATTCCTATGGAAGAAACATTTGAAGAATTAGATATAAATGAAGAAGATGAGAGGCAGATTTTAGAACTTGCTCAGGATCCAAAAATTTTTGATAATTTAATGAAAAGTATTACTCCAAGTGTTTGGGGCTATGATGAAATAAAAAAGACACTTGTTTTGCAGTTATTTGGCGGAGTTAAGAAAATTCATGCAGATGGGCAGATAAGTAGAGGTGATTTGCATATACTTCTTATCGGAGACCCTGGTGTTGCAAAATCAGCAACACTTACATTTATGTCAAGAATATCTCCAAAGGGAAGATATGTTGTAGGTAAATCAGCTTCAGGAGCAGGACTTACAGCTACTGTTGTAAGAGATGAATATCTTAGAGGCTGGTCTTTAGAAGCAGGTGCAATGGTTCTCGCACATAAAGGACTTGTTTGCATAGATGAGTTAGAAAAAATGGACCCTAATGATAGAAGCGCAATGCATGAAGCAATGGAGCAACAAACAATTACAATTTCAAAAGCCAATGTTCAAGCTACTTTAAGAGCAGAAACATCTGTTTTAGCAGCCGCAAATCCAAAATTTGGAAGATTTGACCCTTATCAGCCAATTGCACAGCAAATAGATCTTCCTCCAACACTAATAAATCGTTTTGATGTTATATTTCCATTAAGAGATTTACCTGACAAGAAAAAAGACGAGTTTATTGCAATTCATGTTCTAAAAGCACATCAAAATAAAGGAGATGATATGATGATACCAAGAGAGCTTTTTAGAAAATATATAGCTTATGCGAAGCAAAGAATAAAACCTCTTCTAAGTGAAGAAGCTGTTGAAGAAATTAAGAAATTCTATGTTGAGTTAAGAAACATGCCTGTTTCTTCTGAAGGAACACTTCGACCAATTCCAATTTCAGCTCGACAGCTTCAGGCATTGATAAGAATGTCAGAAGCATCTGCAAGAATGAGGCTTAGTGAAACAGTCAGCATTGATGATGCAAAAAGAGCAATAGAAATAATGAAATATTATCTAACACAGGTTGGTTATGATTATGAATCCAAAACATTTGACATTGACAGAGGAACAGGAGGAATGCCTGCTTCACAAAGAAACAGAGTTTTCCTTGTGAGAGACACAATAATAAATCTTGAAAGTAAATTAGGAAAAATGATTCCAATTGAAGATATAGAAAAAGAATTAGAAGATAAGCTTATCCCTGCAGAAATTGATGAAGCTATAACTAAGCTTGATGTGAATGGAGTTATTTTTAAACCCAAAAAGGGTTATGTTTCTCGAGCTTAAAAATGGCAGAAGAAGAAAGATTCAAACGAAATGTAGCGTATAAATTAAGAATAAATGACATTTTAATCGGCAAACCTGCAATGGATAATGAAAGATTTTCTTTTTTAGAGCTTGGAGATAAAAAAATAATAAGAGTGAATTTGATTGGAAATATAGTTGACAGATACGAGGCAGGAATAGAAAATGTAAATGAAGATGGAAAAAAATATATTTTTCTAACTTTAGATGATGGTTCTGGACAAATAAGATTAAAAATTTTCGGAAATGAAGTTGAAAAATTAAAAGATATTACCCCTGGAAAAACCGTTATAGTTATAGGAACTCTAAGAAATTGGAATAATGAAACATATATTTCTCCAGAAATTGTAAAAGAAGCAGATCCAAGATATCTTCTTTTAAGGAAATTAGAGTCTGAAAAAGAAAGAATTATCAATGCAAAACCAATTGCAAAAGAACAAGTTCTTGCAGTTAAAGATAAGATTCTGAATATAATAAAACAAGAAGAAGACAGGGGAGGAATTGATATTGAGGAATTAAATCTAAAATTCTCTGAAATTTCGCCTTTATTGATTTCGCAAGAGATTCAAAAACTTCTTGAAGAAGGAATTATCTTTGAGCCGCGTCCTGGAAAAATCCGATATCTTGGATAAACCTTAAAAACTATCCTTTTATCGTAAAAGAATGCAAAATTACGAAAAACTTCTTGAAGAAGCTTATAAAAAAGTAAGACAGGTTTCTGCGTCTGGAGAAAGATTTGTTATTCCAAAAGTAGAGGGGCATTTTGAAGGGAAAAAAACAATTATTACAAATTTTTATCAAATAGCTTCTTATTTAAGAAGAAAACCAGAGCATTTTCAGAAATTTCTGTTAAAAGAATTAGCAGCTTCAGGACAAAAAGAAGGAGATAGACTTGTATTAAATATGAAAGTTCCAAGCTCAAAAATAAATCAAAAAATAGAAGAATATGTAAATGAATTTGTTTTGTGCAAAGAATGCAAAAAGCCAGATACAGAACAAATAAAAGACGGAAGAGTTAATTTTATAAATTGCTTGGCATGCGGAGCAAAGCATCCAACAAGATAAATTAGAGTATTTTTACAATAAAAAGATTTAAAAGATGCCACAGCCTTCAGGCTTGGGAGGTAAATTTTTTGTTTTAAAAAATGGTAAAAGGTTATTGTGTTAAGTGTAAGGAAAAAGGAAAAGAAATGAAAAGCGTAGAAATCGTTCAGACAGTTAGAGGCGGATACATGGCAAAAGGCACTTGCTCGAGTTGTGGAACAAAAATGAGTGTCATGATGTCAAAGGATAATGCAGAAAAAGCAATCAAAGAAGGAGCAAAAAAAGCTTTTTGAGGAATCTTTTTTCCAAAATGTTTGTAAATATCATCAAAGCATATAGAGACGTAGTTGCAATTTGTGACAGCGAACTCTTAGGAAAAAAATTTGAAGAAGGAAAATTCCAGCTGGATATAAAAGAAAATTTCTATAGGGGAAAAGAAGCTAATGAAGCTGAAATTCTTGAGATAATAGATAATTTCTCTAAAAAAGATGCTACATTTAATCTTGTTGGTCCAAAGTCAGTGGCTCTTGGTTTAAAAGCAGGCATTATTCTTTCAGAAGAAATAGGAGAGATAAAAGGGACGCCTTTTGCTTTTGCATTGTTTTAATTCAAAAAAATAAATTTATAATAGAGATTATATTAGTATTCTATTCATTTCAAAATGGAAAACCAAGATAATGAAGAAAAAATTGTTAGAGTAAGACTTCCGAGAAAAGAAGAAAAAATTGGAATTATAGAGCAAAGACTTGGAGGTAATAAAATGCTTGTAAATTGCCTTGATGGAAAAAAAAGAAATTGCCGAGTTCCTGGAAGATTAAAAAGATTTCTTTGGCTTCGTCCAGGAGATGTTGTAATTATAGAGCCCTGGGAATTTGATAAAGAAAAAGGAGATGTTATTTTTAAGTATAAAATCAATCAAATTGAATGGTTAAAGAACAAGGGATATCTAAAATCAGACAACCTAGATTTCTAAAATCAAAAACTATTTAATTGAAATTAAATAGAAAAGAATATGAAAGAATTTATTTGCGATAAAATTCCAAGAATTTTAAAAAATAAGAAAATCCTTGAAAAAAAACTTAATATCATAATAGAAAATTTCGAAAAACAAATTACAATTCAGGGAAAACCAGAACATGAATATATTGCAGAAAAAGTTATTGAAGCACTTGAATTAGGATTTCCGCTTTCAGTAGCACTTGGAATTAAAGAGCAGGATTATGAGATTGAAGTTCTAAATATAAAAGAATATACAAAGAGAAAAGATTTGAGAAGTGTGAGAGCAAGAATCATAGGCAAAAACGGCAGAACTCTGAAAACTCTTGGAAATTTAACCTCTTGCTTCTTTGAATTAAAAGATAATGTTGTGGGAATAATAGGTGATCCAGAGCAGATCTCAAATGCAAGAGAAGCAATTATTTCTCTAATAAGAGGTGCTAAACAAGCAAATGTTTATAGTTATCTTGAAAAACACCACGTTGGACCGATTTATGATTTTGGGCTTAAAGACCCAAAGAATAAGTTTTAAATAGAGTTTTCTTTTTCTAAATTTAAGTCCCGATAGCTCATTCTTGAACAAAGAAACGAGTGACGGACGAGAAAAGCAAGTCCCGGTAGCTCAGTCGGTTAGAGCACATGGCTGTTACAAGTTTATTTGTTTTGCAGAATTTTGTAGAAACCATGGGGTCGTAGGTTCGAGTCCTACCCGGGACGTTTTATTTTTAAAATAAGAATTCTTAATATCTTTATGAAAAACAAAAAAATTCGAGTTTTAGTCGCTATGTCAGGTGGTGTAGATTCAAGTGTAGCTGCACTTCTAATGAAGAAAAAAGGCCATGAAGTCATAGGCGCATTTATGAAAAACTGGTCAGAAAGAAAAAAACAAGGAATTTGCAGATGGAAAGAAGAAAGAAAAAGTGCAATGAAAATTGCTGCGAAACTGAATATTCCTTTAATAACACTTGATTTTGAAAAACAATATCGAAAAGAGGTTGTGAAAGAGATGTTTAATTCTTACAAAAAGGGAATAACACCTAATCCAGATGTAGATTGTAATCAAAAAATAAAATTTCCTCTTTTAGAGAAAGCTGCTAAAAAAATAAAAGCAGATTTTATAGTAACAGGACATTATGCACGAATAAAAAAAGAAAGCAAGAAATACAAACTTCTTCGAGCAAAAGATGAAACCAAAGACCAGTCTTACTTTTTATATAGATTAGCTCAAAAAGATTTAAAACATTCTCTATTTCCAATTGGGAATTATACAAAAAAACAGGTTCGCAAAATAGCAGAAGAAAATCAATTTGAAAATTATAACAAAAAAGGAACAGTTGGAATTTGCTTTATTGGAAAAGTCAATCTTAAAAATTTTCTTCAGAAAAAAATAAAACCAAAAAAAGGAAAAATTCTTTCACCTGAAGGAAAGATAATTGGACAGCATGATGGAATTTATTATTACACTATCGGACAAAGAATCGGTCCTCGCTTTGGAATAGAAATTGAAAAAGAAAAGGGAAAACAATTAAAAAGAGAGTATGTTGCAAAAAAGATTCCAAGAACAAATACAATAATTTCAGCTCCAGAAGGACATCCTTTATTATATCGAAAAGAGATAATAATAAAACATCCTCATTGGATTTCAGAAATTCCCAATAAAAATAAAATTTCGCAGATACACGCAAGAATACGTCAAGTAGGTGAATTATTGCCGAGTTCTTTATTTTACAACAAATCTAAAAAGCTGTTCAAAGTTATTTTAAATAAAGCTGTAACAGGAATCAGTGAAGGCCAAGCAATTGTCTTATATAAGAGAAAAGAAGTTTTAGGTGGAGGAGTCATTAGTTTCTAAAATTAGCTAAGATTGACACTAAGCCCCGTACCACCACGGAGATTTTGGCCACCTGTTCTACAATAATCATCTATAATGTCTGTTGCAATCTTATAGTTTTTCTCATCAAAAAATTCATCTTTCGCACCAAGTTCTAATGAAAATTTTTGCAGGTCTAATTCTTTTTCTTCCAATAAATGTTCCAAAATGTCAATTTTATAGCCTAATCCTCCGCTTTGAATAGAAATTCTGCGGATAATTTGTGGGCGTGTGAATGAATATACCTCTCTAATCTTGTCTAATCTTATTTTATATTCTTTTAATTTATTTTCTAATGCTTTTCTTCGAAATTCATCTTGAGGCAGAATAATTTTTGGTCTTTCTTCCATGAAAGTTTTCATATTATCAACTTTTTAAGAATAATTGCGCTGAAAAATATCCTTTAAAAAACCTTATAAATATCTTTATCTTTCTTAGAATATGGACTTAACTCGAGCAATTCACTCAAGAAGAAGCATAAGAAAATTTAAATCAAAAAATCCAGATTGGAGAGATATTATTGAATGCATTGATGCGACAAGATATGCTCCTTCAGCAGGAGGATATAATGTTCTAAAAATAATTCTTGTGGATGATTTAGAAAAAATAAAAAAAATCGCTAAAGCAGCAGAGCAGGATTTTATTGCTCAAACACAATATGTTGTGGTGATTTGCTCAGACACTCCTCGATTAGCCAATGCCTATGGAAAAAGAGGAGAAATTTATGCGCGACAGCAAGCAGGTGCAGCAATTCAAAATTTTCTTTTGGAATTAGAAGCTAAAGGACTTTCTACTTGTTGGATAGGACATTTTGTAGAATCTAAGATAAAAGAAATACTTGAAATTCCAGATGAAGTAGATGTCGAGGCTTTATTTCCAATTGGTTATGAATTTGAAAAAAAATACTCTCGAAAAGAAAAGAAGAACATGGACAGCATGCTTTATTTCAATTTATACGGTCAGAGAAAGATGAGAGAAAGAGGAAAAATTGACATTTAAAAAAGAAATTAATTCTAAAAAATAAAGATGGGCGTAAAATCCGCCCGGTTTAAAAATAAATTTTAGGAGTTTTTGTAACTTTTATCTCCAGACCTCTATCCCCAGATCAGATATCTCTTTACAGGATTGAGCTTTTTCTTCAAAGTTTCTTCCAAGCAGATACGGTGATCTAACTCCAGTCATAATTGTGATAACTCTTACTCTTCCGGCAAATTCTTTGCTAATTCTAGCACCAATTATCACATTAGCTTCTGGACTTAAATTATCAGAGACAATTCTTCCAATATGGTCAAATTCCTCTAATTTCAAGTCAGGACCACACGTAACATGTATCAAAGCTCCATTAGCACCCTTGTAATCCACGTCAAGTAGAGGATGTGTAAGGGCCTGTCTAACTGCTTCATTTACTCTATCCTGTGTGTCTGCTTCTCCAATACCAATAACAGCTACATCTCCGTTTTTCATTATAGCAGAAACATCTGCATAATCAAGGTTAATCAAGCTTGGCAATGTAATTGTTTCAACAATACCCTTTACCATTGTGCTAACAAGTTCATTTGCAACAGCAAAAGCTTGCTCAATAGGTAATTGCCCTGCAATATCTACAAGTCGATTGTTATCTAAAACAACACATGTATCTGTGACTTCTCTTAATTCTTGCAAACCAAATTCAGCTTTGTCTATTCTTGCTTTCTCTGAATCAAAAGGCATTGTAGCAACAGCTATAACAACAGCACCTGTTTCTTTAGCAAGTTGTGAAATAACGGGGGCTGCGCCTGTTCCTGTTCCGCCACCAAGTCCTGTTAAAATGAAAACCATATCTGCTCCAGAAACAGCTTTCTTCAAATCTGAAAGAGCTTCTTTTGCAGCTTCTCTACCTACATTTGGTTTTCCACCTGCACCCAAACCTCTTGTTATTTCTTTACCAAGAAGAAGTTTCTCATCTGCTTTAGAAACACTCAAATGCAAGGCATCTGTATTTACAGCATAGACAGTTGCTCCGCTTATTCCTTTATTGAAAAGCCAAGTTACTGCATTACATCCCATTCCTCCAACACCAATAACCTTAATATTAGCCTTACCAGCTTTCAAATCATCAAAGTTAATGCTGTGGGTTTCTGCGTTTTGAATTGCTTCTTTTGCGAAATCTAATACCATTTTTTTACCTCCTTTCAGCTTTCTATTTTGTTTTTTGGAGATTTATTTTCTGAATTTTCTGCGAAAAGTTTATATAGTTGATAAACCTCCAACTAATAACAAAGAATTCACCTCGATGGATTTAATTTATTCAATCCCCCAATTGAATAAATTATTATTTATAAAAAAACCAATTTCTTTTTCTTTAAAAATATTTCTGTGTTTCGAAATGAATGTTTTTTTGAGTTCTTAGAACGATTAAAAATATTTCTGTGTTTCGAAATGGATGTTTTTTTGAGTTTTTGGATTAATTTTCAATAAATTTTACCAGTTCAGGTTAAAAATTTTATTTTTTGCTTTTTGCATTCATAATTTTTTATAAATATGCGAGCTGAAAAAATGAGGCGAGTGAATATTTTTAATCTTTTTCTAGAATTTCTGCATGAATTCCTGCTTCTTTGCACAATTCAACGAATTCTTTTGCGTCATCTTCACTTCCAACAATAGAACCCCAATGCATTGGAATAGCTAAAGTTGGTTTTATCAATGCAGCTGCATTAGCAGCTTCTTCTGCACTCATTGTAAATCTTCCTCCAATCGGAAGCAATGCAATAAATTCTTTTTCAGGTTTTTTATATCCTGTTAATTTCTGCATTTCTGGAATTAAATCAGAATCTCCTGCATGATAAATTACAGTATCACCAATTTTTATAACATAACCCATCCAATCTTCATCCTTAGGGTGAAAATGTTTATCAAGATTATAAGAAGGAAGGGCATAAATTTTTATCTCTCCGAGATCTAATTCTTGATTGGGTTCTATAAGTTCTATTTTTAATGGAACCGTAAACTTTGTTATTGTGCTTTGGCAATCTGCAGAAGCAATAATTCTTGTTCCTTCTTTTATGATTTTGCCCAAATCAGGATAACTGCAATGATCATAATGGCTATGTGTAATTAAAATCATATCTGCAGGCTCTGAATTTTCTTTTAAATTATAAGGATCAATGTAAATAGTTTTTGAATTTTTTATTAAAAATCCCGCATGTCCAAGCCATTTTAATTCAATGCCGTTTATTCTCATAGTCTCCAAAAAAAGACAGAGTTTTTAAGTATTGCTATGAAAACTAATTGAAAAAATAAAAAATAAAAGAAAAAGAAAAGTTAAAAGGAATTTTAATACGAATCGCCTTCTTCCTCTTCAGAACCTTCATCTTCGTCTTCTTCAGGTTCTTCTGTATCTTCTTCGTAGTCTTCTTCCATTTTGAAATTCTTTGTTTAGAATAAAACTTTGTATTTCCGGTGTTTTTAAATATTTCTAAACCCGGAAAAATAGAAACAAATTGCTCAAGGTTTAAATCTTGTCATGGTTCTTGGAAATGCAATTGCATCTTTGATTGTTTCTAAACCACAAATCCATTGCAGAACTCTTTCTATTCCAACACCATATCCAGAATGAGGCACAGAACCATATTTTCTAAGATCAAAGTAAAAAGAATAATCTTCTGGATTTTCACCATCTTTTTTTAAGCTTTCAGACATTTCTTTAATATTCAAACTTCTTTCGCTTCCTCCCACAATTTCTAAACCACATTCCGGAGCAAGCATATCAAAACAAAGTGCTTCATCTTTATTTTTAGAATCTCTTGGTTTATAAAAAGCCATAACTTCTTTAGGATAATGAGTTACGACAACAGGTGTATCAAAATGCTTCATAAGTTTCTGTTCTTCAATAGTTCTCAAATCTTTTCCAAAAGGAATTTTAATTCCTTCCTTATCTTGAAGAATTTTTAAAGCATCCCTATATTTAATTGTCGGCCATTTCTTTTTTGCTATTTTTAAAATATTTTTTGCATCCTGTCCTAAAATTTTAAATTCTTCAGCACAATCTTCTCCAACTTTTTCTAAACAGTATTTTATTTCTTTTTTTGCAAATTCTGTTATTTCATCAAGTTTCCACCAAGCAACTTCTGTTTCAGCCATCCAAAACTCTGAAAGATGCCTTGATGTTTTTGATTTTTCAGCTCTAAAGGTTGGCCCCATGTTGTAAACTTTTTCAAGAGCAAAAATAGCAGCTTCTCCGTATAACTGCCATGTTTGAGCAAGATACGCTTTGCTATCATAATATTTAACTTCAAAAACAGTGCTTCCGCCTTCAGATTGAGTTGGTTGCAAAACAGGTGTATCAAATCTATAAAATCCCTGTTCTCTAAAAAATTGCTCTCTTGCTTGAACATATCGACTTCTTATCTTCATTATAGCAGTCATCTTTCGGCTTCTCAACCATAAATGTCTTCTATCTCCAAGAAGCTCTTCATTCAGACTTTTATTTATAGGAAAATCTTTAGAAAATCCGATAATATTTATTTTGTCAGCTTCAATCTCATAACCTGTGGGTGCTCTTTTATCTTTTTTTATTGTTCCTTCAATTTCAAGAGAGGATTCTATCTGGAGTTTGTCTATATCACTCCATTTATCAGAAAATTTTTCTTTTTTAAGAACACATTGAATTATGTCACTTGAATCTCTTAAAATAATAAATTTAAATTCATTGCTTCCTCTTTCACGGTGAATCCATCCGCGCACAACTACTTTTCCGCTTGCTTTTTTAATTGCTTCAGCTATTGAAATAAATTTCATTTTAAGGTGTTAATCTCCTTCTATCACGGGGAAACAGAGTTCCTTCTCGAATATTGTCCAGTTTGCAGATTGCATGAGTTAATCTTTCCAAGCCAACACTCCATCCCGCATGCATCGGAGCTCCAAATCTAAAAGCATCAACATACCACTTAAAATTTTCAGGATTTAATTTTTTTGATTTTAATTGCTCAATTAAAATTTCAGGTATATGAACTCTCTGTCCTCCTGAAGAAATTTCCAATCCTCCAAAAAGAGCATCAAATCCTCCTGAAATTCCTTTTTCTTTATTTTTAGGCCAAATATAAAATGGCTTTAATTCAATTGGCCATTCATATGTAAAAATTACTGTGTTTGGAAATAAAGAGCAAAGTTTTCTTTCAGCTTCTGGCTCAAAATCATCTCCGTATTTTATTTTAATTCCTTTTTTTGACAATAAATCTATAGCTTCTTTATATGTAAGATATTTCGCTTTAGGAATTTCTAATTTAAGTTCTAAAAGTTTAAGTTCTTCAGAACAATCACTAATTACTTTTTTAACTATATACTGCACAACTTTTTCAAGCCATTTCATTATTTCAAGATCATTATAAAATGCACATTCAATATCCATTTGTCTTATTTCATTTATGTGCTTAGTTGTATCATGTTTTTCAGCTCTCCATATTGTATTTGTAGAAAAAACTCTTTCAAGAGAAATTGCCATTAATTGTTTGTAAAGTTGTGGACTTTGGGCAAGATATGCTTTTTTCTCAAAATATTGAACTTCAAACAAATCTGTTCCACCTTCTGTAGATGTTGCAATAATTCCAGGTGGTTGTATTTCCATAAATTTGTTTTTATAGAAAAATTCCCTAAATCCATTTATTATTGTTGATTGAATTCTGAAAATAGCTGCAATTTTTGGTTTTCTGACATCAAGAGAACGATAATCTAATCTCTTAGATAATTCTGTAGTGATTGTCTTCTCATTAACCTGAATCGGCAGTTCTTCAGCTTTATTCAAAATTTTAATATTCGAAATTTCAATTTCAATATCTTTGCGTGCAAATTCAGCTTTGATATTTGCCTTCTTAACATTACCTATGATTTCTACGACACTTTCTAGAGTTAATTCTGGAAGATTTTTAAGGAGATTCTCGTCTTTTACTAAACATTGAACAATTCCAGAAGAATCTCTAAGCAAAAGAAATTTCATTTTTGAAAGTTCGCGAATCTCATGAACCCATCCTTTAAGCAAAACTTCTTTTCCATTTTTTAACTCAGAAACATAAGATCTTTCCATATTAACTCTTATTTGATATACTTTTTAATAATTTCCATAACCTCGCTTCCAGAAATTCTTCCTTTAAATTCTTTCATAACCAGTCCCATATATGCATTTTCAGAAAGTCCGGGTTTTTCTTTTATAATCTTCATAATGCTTTCTTCAATAGCAGAAGAAGAAATTTTTTCTAATTTAAAAGCATCTTTGTAATTCTTTCCCTTAACAATATTTTCAAGAACAGATTTAATTTGTTTTTCTGTAATTTTTCCTTTTTTCAGATTCTCGAGAACAAAGCTCAGCACATCTTTAGTTAATATTTTTTCAATTTTATTCAGAGGTATTTTTTCATGACTTGAAATTTCTTTAGGATAAAGTAAAAGAATTTTAACAATAAGATTTGGCTTATTAACAATTTTTATCATTTCTTTGAAATCCTCTAATTTTCCCTGTTTTAATAGCAAAGATAGCATTTCTGAATTCAAATTATCTTTTTCAAGTTCTTTTGTTAAATCGCTTTTTAATTTAGGCACTGTTTTCTTAGCATCATCAATTATTTCTCTAGATATTTTAAGCAGGGGCAAATCTGTTTCAGGATACATTCTTGCAGAACCGGGTAAAGGTCTTAGATATTTTGTTGTTCCATCTAAATTTGCACCTCTAACTTCAGGAACAAGCTCTTTCTTTTCTTTTAAATTTCTTAATTGTCTTTCAATTTCTTTTTCAACAACTTTAACAAAAATTTTAGGATCTTGAAAACCTTTAATCTCAGCTCGCGGATGTCCTTCAATACTTACATTAACATCTTGCCTTATTGTGCCAATTCCCCTCCGAACATTGCAAGCTCTCAAAATTTGCCCTATATGTAATGCAACTTCTTTTGCCTGTTCGGGTGTTTTAATATCAGGTGCTGTTACGATTTCAACAAGAGGTATTCCAAGTCTATCAAGTCGATAAACAATTTCTCCTTCCCCTTCTGCATCTGACACTTTTCTCACATTATTTTCTTCTTTATCAAATTCTTTTTGGGAAACGTAGGAAGATGAAACTTTTCTCGCAGCATCTTCTTCTAAATAGATATATTGAATTCCCACTCTTCCGAATTCTGTTTCAACCCAACCATCTTTAGAAATTAAAACAGTTCTCTGAAAACCAGATGTGTTGCTTCCATCAATAACTGTTTTTCTCATTATCTGGCTTAATGGAACAATTTTGCAATTCAATAACAAAGAAATATGAAGAGCAATTTTCAAAGCTTCTAAATTCAATGCATTTGGAGGAGATTCATCAAGTTCAACCAAGCAAGTAGTATCATAACCCTCATAAACAAAATTTTTTCCAAGAGATGTCTGATAAATTGCAGCAATATCAACTTCACCGGATTCACCTGGAACAGCATGAAGTTTTCTTTCAATTCTAAATTCAGGCTCATCTTTTCTTAAAATAGAAGGACAATTGCA
>VGKR01000005.1 GCA_016866915.1 Candidatus Pacearchaeota archaeon | reverse complement strand
AAGCCTCAAAAGTTTCTGATATTGCAATTCGAAGAGGTATTGGGCAGTTAGGAACACTTGGAGCAGGCAATCATTTTCTTGAGGTTTTGTTTGTTGAAGATATTTTTAATAGTGAAATCGCAAAAGTTTTTGGATTGAAAAAAAATCAGGCTGTTATTATGATTCATTGTGGTTCGCGAGGACTTGGACATCAAATTGCTTCTGATTACATAAAGAAAATGGAAAAAGAATATGGATTTGAAAAACTTCCAGACAGAGAATTAATTAATGCTCCGATTAAAAGTCAGTTGGGAAAAGATTATTATGAAGCTATGTGCTGTGCTGTGAATTTTGCTTTTGCTAACAAGCAGTTGATAACTCACTGGATAAGAGAAACTATGAAAGAAATGTTTCCTAAAATTTCAATTGATGTGGTTTATGATATCTGCCACAACATTGCAAAGTTTGAAGAGCATTTTATCGACGGAAAAAAACAAAAAGTTTGCGTGCATAGAAAAGGAGCAACTCGAAGTTTCGGACCTGGAAGAGAAGAAATTCCAAAAGCTTATCGAGATGTCGGACAGCCTGTTCTGATTCCAGGAACAATGGGAACAGCTTCTTATGTTTTAGTTGGAACAAAAAAAGCAGAAGAATTGACTTTTGGCTCAACTGTTCACGGAGCAGGAAGAGTGATGAGCCGTTCAAGTGCATTAAGAAAAATAAGAGGAGAGGACACGAAAAAGCAGCTTAATAAAAAAGGAATTGAAATAAAAGCAGGAAGCTGGAAATCTCTTGGTGAAGAATCACCTGAAGTCTATAAAGACATAGAAGAAGTTGTGAAAATAGTTGATGAGCTTGGAATCAGTAAAAAAATCGCACGATTAAGGCCATTAGCTGTTGTGAAAGGATGAAAATAAATATTAAAGAAATAATATGGAATATCTCTTTATTCTCGGCAGAAATATAGAATTATCAATTGCAGAGATTTTTTCTTATTTGAAAAAAGAAGGAATTCAAATTCAATTTTATTCTAAAAAAGATAATGTGTTGTTTGTGGAAACAGATAAAAAAATAGATTCAGTTAAAGCAATAAACCAATTAGGAGGAGTTTTAGCTATTGGAAAAGTTTTGTATTCTGGGAATTTTTCAGAAATTCTTGAAAAAATAAAGAAAAATCCAATTTATTTCGAAAATAAAACTAGATTTAGTTATTCTATACTTAATTTTTCGAATGAAATTTCAACCGATGATATACGCTTCGAAATTGAAAATAAATTTAGATCAGAAAAACTTAAAGCAAGCTACAAATCTGCAAAAGGAGAGATTAAAATGCAAGAAGGAAATTCTCTCGTCGGAAGTCCGTCTAATCTAAATTCAATAGATATAATTTATTTTCTTTTTAAAAATAAAAAGAATTATTTCGGCATAATTGAAGAGGTTTACAATCCAAAAGAAATTGAAAAAAGAGATATGAAAAAACCAGTAAGAAGAGAGGCTCTTGCTATTTCTCCAAGATTAGCTAAGATATTGATTAATTTATCTCAGATTAAAGAAAAAGAAACTTTGCTTGATCCTTTTTGCGGAATAGGTGTAATTCTACAAGAAGCTTTGTTGCAAGAAATAAATGTTCTTGGAATAGATATTAATGAAAATGCAATAGGACATGCTAAAAAAAATATTAATTGGCTTGAAAAAAATTATTCTATAAAAGCAAATTATAAATTAATTAATGAAAATTCCAAGACAGTTAAGATATTTCAGGTAGATGGAATAGCCACAGAACCATCATTAGGAATGTTGCTTAAGAAAATTCCAGAAAGAAGACAAGCTATTCTAATGATAAAAAGATTTGAGAATTTGATTGTTGATGTTTTGAATAATATCAAAAAATATGTAAGAAAAAACGGAAAAATAGTCTTCACTGCACCTTTAATTAAAATATTTAAGGGAAAAATTTCCTGCAATATAAATGAAATATGCAGAAGAACTCGGTTGAATCTGGATAAAGGAGAAATTGACTTTCCTTTAAGGGAATTCCGCCAAGACCAGATAATTGGAAGAGAAATATTTGTGCTGGTTAAGGAGGAAGATTAGGGATATTTCATCATCAAAAAACTTATAAAGGAGATTTGTCACTATAAAATAATGGTAAAAAAACAGGTTGGGGAGCTTATCTCTCAAGCAAAAAGAAAAACACGAAGAGTTGCCGGAATAGTTGGATTAAGCGCGTTTCTTACATTTAACAGCTTCTTTTCAGCTAAATGCTCATCTACAACAAGTCCCAGTAATCCTGACCCTATAACTCCTGTGGCAAATCTTATTGTCAATCCTGGTTCAGGGCAAAGTCCTTTAGAGACTTTAATTCAGTTAAATGGCACACCTGCAGCAGAGATTAAAGAGTATAAATTGAAAATTGATGCACCTGACGCTGTTGTTATTGCAAGTTCTTCAAATTATAATGCAACTATGGGAAGTCCTGATTTCTCTGGATTTCCTGCAGGAATGTTTAGCACTTCAACTAAATCAGCGCGAGAGACAGCAAGAGAACTTGAAGGAGAAAGAGCTCGCACTGATTTGAAAGGAAGAAAATTCCTTGGAGAATTAACTTACGAGTCAGGCAGAATTGATGAAAGTTCAGGGATAGCTGAAAGTTCAATAAGCAAAATAGACAGTCAGTTGAATTCAGTTAGAACAGGGACTTTGTCAAATTCAATAATTATAAAAGGAGCTGCTGGAAGCGAGGAAATTATAAGCAGCACTCCGATTAGCATCACAAGAACCTATGAAAATTTAGGTGAAAACAATATCACAATCACTTTGACAGGAGAAGTTACCAGTCATGCAGGAAGGAAATCATCTCCTGTGATAAGAACAATAACAGTTCAGCCAAAAGATGAAGAAGAATATGAATGTGTTTTGAATTTTAATGGAATTGCAAGAGATTTTTATGAAGAAACAGAACACGACATGACTCTTCCTCAAAGAGATGATAAAAACAATATTGTAACTTACACCTCTGCAAATCCATTGGATTCAAAAACAAAAATTCTCTCCCTTGAAGATTATGTTTTGTCTGTGAAAGGAGAGACAGGACAAACAGGTGAATATGTAATAAGAATGAATTTTAATGATTATCTTGGAGGAAATCACTCACAAAATCTTAGTGGAAATATTTTAACTTATGATTCAATTGTAAATTTCAGTGGAGTTAATTTTGCTTTTGACGAAGAAGATACTCATAATGTGAATCTGCCTTCAACAGACACAAATGGAAATGCAGTGAATTATACTTCTGCAAGGGCATTGGATTCAAAAATTCAAGTGATTTCGCTTGAAAATTATATTCTATCTGTTGAAGGAAAAAAAGATCAAATAGGCACATATAATTTAGAAATTAATTTTGAAGATTATCTGGGAAGAGACAAAACTCAAAATGTTAGCGGAAGCATATACGATCTTCTTGACTTATCTGGAAATTTAAGGAGCAATGAATCAACTTCTCCAATTCAAGGAAAAATAAAGATTTTTGATGAAAATCAGAATCTATTAGAGACAGACAAATCAGATGCAAACGGATACAATGTCACAAGCAGTTCAGGTGCATTTGATTTTCAGGTTAAGAAAAGAGTTTCTGAATTAAGCCAGATAAAAATTCAAGCTGCTCTCGGAATTCCTGGAAATAGGCAAGGATGGGTAAGAACAATAAATATTCCAAGCGGAGATAATAGAACATTAGACATTGCTGCTGTTCCTTATGGAAATTTTGCATCTAATCCAGATGAATTTCGGAATTTCATGTATGAAACAACAGGTGGTGACCCTGCGCTTTTTGATTATGAAAATTTCACAGGGGGATTTATAATAATAAAACAAAATCCCAGTGGCTCTGGACCTGATGGTGAAGGAATCTTCACAGACGAGCAGGCAAATTTTATAAAAAATGTTGTAACACCTTACACAAATAGTGTTGAAAAAATACTCGGAATCTCAAATTATCCAATAACAATAGAAGAAAACTCAGATAACTATGCACCTGGAGCTGGAAAAATCTACATTGTTCCCTCCACATCACCTGGCGGAAATCCCGGTTATGCGGGAGTAATAAATAAATATAGTTTAGGTAGATTAGTTCAAGGAGCTGTTATTTATCTTAGGGAAGACCTTAATCCCTCTGATTGGGGTTTGAAAAGAGTAACACTTCATGAGAATGGGCATATAATTTATCCATTTCATCCAAATAATCAAAATTCAATAATGTCTTCTCCAGGCACTAATTATTACACTAATCTTGATTTGAAAGGGCCATTTATTTCTTATGAAAAAACATTTTTAAGAACAGATGGATTAACTGGAATCCAACATTTAGATTTTATTTTAGGAAATAATTTTTACAAATAAGAATAATTTTTCTAATATAATGTTAAAAAATAAAATATTCAAAAGCAAAGCATAATCTTTATAAAACACAATCTATTAATTATATAGAATAGAAAAGGAGCTAAAAAAAGAGGCATGAAGAATAAAAAACCCATCTTGATAATTGTTTTAGCTTTAGTTGTGATAGGAGCAATTGTTTTCTTTATACTTACTAGAGAAATAAAGCCAGAACCAGCTCCTGTTCAATGCGCGAGTTTTTGTGAAACAAATCAAGTCTATGCTTTTTGCAATGTTAAAATAACAGCTGACAAAGATACAAAAGCAACATGTCAAGAGTTATCAACAAAAGTTGGATATTCAAAATTTAATGTTGAAAAATGTTCTGCAATATCTTGTGATTCATTAAGCAATATAGACAAAACATGCGTGACAGGGCTTGGAGGAACTTGGGTATTTCTTGAGGATAATAAATGTCCTGCTGACCCTGAAGGAATAAGAATATTAAGACAATTAACACCATCTGACAATCCTCCTGTTGAAGGACAGGTTTGCTGTGGATAATAAAATGAAAAAAGAATTAATAATGATTTTTGGATTGTTTTTTATTTTGATTAGTTTAGGATTTGCTTCTGCTCAGACATGCTATACAACAACATATAATAGTTGTGTTGGAAATGAAGATAATGTTATAATGAGATTTTCTGAAACAACAAATGCGCATGGTGAAACAACTGCAACTTATAATTCTGTTTTGTGCTGTGATTTTGGAAGTGGAAGCACAAGTTGCACAGGGAATAATGCAATTATAAGATTATCAGCAACAGGAAATGCTCATGCAGAAATTATCAATCTTGCTTCACCCGTTTATACAAGTTATTATTCTTGTTATGATAGTTTAAGAGAATGCAGAGGTACAACTTCTAATTGTGATGTCAATGAAATAGAAATATTATATCTTTCTGATTATACAAATGCTCATTTGGGTGCATCTGGATATTCAACAAGAATTTGCTGTCAAGTTAATTTACCTCCCGATGAATCCTGCATTCTAACATCTGCGACATGGAGTGAGGAAAGTGTTATAGAGGGCTCTGGTGTTGGCATGAATTTAGTAGGTGTTAATTGTTCTGGTGCGAATATTAATTTCAGTATCTATGAATGGGATGGAACTCATAGATATTCTATGACAGGCACATTTCCATCAATACTGTGGACTACACAAAGATTTGGCGGAGAGTATGATTATAATGAAAGAATTTATTATTTTACTGGAACAGTGATTGGTGCTGGAGAAAGCACAGCAACAAGTGGCAATTTAACTGTTCTTCCTAATATAGATTGCAATTTATACATAACATGCCCTGATTATGACACAGCTGAAATGTGTCTTGCTGACCCTTGTGTTGTAGCAGGAAGTTCTCATTATAACTCTTCTCTATGCGATTGCGAGTGGGATGGTGCAGTTTGTAATGATGTTTGTGAAGAAACAGACCCTGACACAGGAGAAGGTGTCGGAAGATGTGTTTATGCTAATCAAGTAATTACAAATACTTGTGAGGAAGATCCTGTTGGATTTTTAACTTTCTCTTGGAATGCGGGCTGGCTCTGGGATGAAAATTGCGATGCTCAGTGCCGAATTGACAATGCAGATAAAGAAGCTGCATGCAGTGCTGGCTCAAAAACAATTGAATGTCCTGCGCAAATTCTTCTGCCTTTCTTTGGCGCATACAGCATGATTATTTCTGTTCTTGCAATTGCTATGATTTATGTTGTTCTTGGAATTTTGAAGAAAAGAAAAATTCACATTAGGTTTAAATGATTGAAAATTGTTTCTTGTTTTTCATCTCAGTAATTTTTAAAAATCATCGAAATTTTATTTTATCATGAAATTTGAAGAGGTGGGAGAAAATAGTACTTCGTTCTTAGGAGTTATTGGATTAATTTTTATTCTGCCAATTATTTTTGTTGCAGAAACAATTAAATTTCTGAGGACTTAGATTTTCAAAATTACAAACAAATTTATAAAGTGTTTTTGGCTTTAAGAAACATAAAAATTGAAAAAGAGCGTTGATATGACGAATTTAAAAAATAAATTTGTTTTGAAATTAACCGGAGTTTTTATATTTGCTATAGTTGCTGTTATGTCGTTTGTTTTTATTCCAGTTCTTTCAGCAGCTGTTAGTGTTGGAGAACCTAATTATTCAATAGAAAAAACTTATGGGCCTGAATTTGGAATCTCTGGCTGGATAAATTTGAGTTTTGAGGATGAGCCAACGAATTCTCTTTTTACTGTTTTTTTTGACGGAGTGTCCGGAAATTCAGTGAGTCTCCAGAACATTTTAAATTTAAATCCAGATTATACTTATACTTGTGTTCCTTCTGATTGTGGAAAAGATTATTCTGCAAGTATTCCATCAGCCTCAAAAACTTTTAGTCTGAGTTCAGGAGAATCCAGAATATTTGGTTTGCTTCTTACAGGAAAGGTAATTGCAATAAATTCAATAAATTTTGAGATTGAAAGCACAGCAGGGCCTTCATGTGAAAGCCAGTTAAAAATAGATATTTTAGATGATGAAGTTATTGATATGCTTAATCGCAATGTTGGCTCAGTTGTTTGCTCTGGTTTGAAAAGTTATGGTTGCTTTAACAATTCTGCAGCAACAGAAGAATATATTTTATCTCCTGGAAGAACATACTGCCAAAAAATAAATCTTTCAGAATCACCTGGATTTAGATTAGGTGCATGGATTAAATATGTAAGCGGAAGTTCAGTAATTAATGTTACTTTATATAATTCAAATGGAGCAAAAAAAGGAAGCTGTAGTCTGTCTTCTGTAACCTCAACTTCAGGACAAGAATATTCCTGCGACATTGATTATTTAGTTACAAAATCAGAAAATCATTATGTCTGTGTTTCTATTCTCAGTGGTGAGGGAAATTACAGAATAAGAGGAAATTCAAATCCTTCAAGTTTTTGCGGATTTCCTTCTGTTCCAATATTGCAGGAAACAGCTGCTTATTCTATTTTTGCCCAAGGAAAACAATTTAATTCTGTAGGCACCCTAAATGTAAATAATTCTCTTCCAAGTGGATTTACTATGTCGGGAGTAGCTTATGATTATATTGTTCAAAGATATGGAATTTCTGCAGGTGAAATAGATTGCACAGAAGGATGTATTATTCCAATAAAATTTGTCTCAAGTGCAAGCCAGACAGTCACTTTGAAAAATCTTAAAGTTAATTATCAAAAATTAGCAGGATCTGTGGAAGAACAGAATTTTTACACTCTGTCAGAAGCTGCTCCAAAAATCACATCTAATTTTAGAAGAATGTTTCTTACTAACTCTGGATTAAAAGTTCCTGAAGATTTTGGAAATTATGATTTTGTGCTTAAATTAAACAGCCAAGAGCTTATTGAAGAAGAAATTAGTGTCAATGATGTTCCTATGATACAATTTCTAATTCCCTTATCAGCTGCTTCAGCTTATCCTACTGAGTTTTCAATAACTATGTTTCTTCCTGAAGATGTTAATATAACAGCTTATGTTTGGGAGTTTGGAGATAATATCACTGAAACAACATATGAAAACAAAGTGCAACACACTTACGAAGCAGTTGGAAAATATAATCTTACTGTAACTGTAAAAGACACAAGAGGATTTAGCTCGTCAAAAACCTTTGAAATAAATGTGGATTCTCCAAAAAATCTGATAAACACAACTTTAATTGATTATGAAAACAAATTAGAGATTATAAAAAATTATACGCAAAGCAGGGCATTTTTCCAAGAAAAAAGCATCAATGATATTTTAAAAATAGATAATGCAAGTGCAATTTTAGAAAAACTCAAACAAGAGTATGAAATAGCACTTTTGCAGGAGGATACTGAAAGGCAAAATCTGGAGATGAACAGCATAATCCGGGAGCTTTTAAGTCTTAATCTTCCAAGCCACATTTTCGGAACAAAGCAAGCTGTTGGTCTTTTGTTGTTTCCAGAAAAAAATTTCGTAGATATGGATTCAATTAAAGCTGTTGCAGAAGGAGAGTATCCTGCAAGCAGAATCGAAGATTATCAATCTGCTGTAATCTTTTGGCAGTTAGAAAATTTAGATTTGACAGTTGATTTCAATGAATTTTCAGCTGAATATAATTCAGAAATAGAACCTTTAGTTCGGGTTTTTGAAATAAAAATATCTGAAAAAGCTGATATTGCTTATGATTATTATTTCTTTGTGCCTAAATTAAAAGATATTGGCTTTGACAGAAATATGCAAGAGCAGGGAAATTTCTACTACACCAATCTAAGAGGAATTTCAAAAATCAGTCTTTACACAACAGAAAATGTTGATTTCTCAGATATTCCGATTTTTATCTCTCCTGGAATAAGCAGACTTTCTGTAGTTGAATTTCCTTCTTTTGATGAAGGTGAATCAAAAGTCACGAGCCTTATTTTGTTTCTTGTTCTTCTTATGTTTTTAGCAACAGTTATTTATATTGTTTTACAGCAATGGTATAAAAGAAAATATGAGAATTATCTTTTCCCTAATCGAAATGATCTATACAATGTGGTTCATTATGTTAATAGTTCAAAAAAGAAAGGACTTGAAAATTCACAAATTAGGAGAAGTCTTAAAAAAGCAGGGTGGAATGTCGAGCAGATAAGATATGTGACGAGAAAATATGAGGGAAAAAGAACAGGTATGCTTGAATTACCAATAACAAAATTATTTGACAAGAAGAAACTTCCAAAACCCAAACCTCCTCATTCGAAACCAGCACATTCTTTTCATCCGCATTCTTCTCATCTTAGAAGATAGCGTAAAATATCACACAAAAATTTAAGAAGTTAAATAAATAAAAAGAAATATGGTAGCAAAAAAACTAAGAAATTTCTTCAAAAGGATTTTATTTGGATTGTTTAAGCAAAAAAAAGAGCTAAAATTGGGATTCTATGGCCCGCCTAATGCAGGAAAAACAAGTTTAGCTAATAGAATCTGCAAAGATTTTACAGGAGAAGAAATCGGAAGTGTAAGCAAGATTCCTCATGAAACAAGAGCTGTTCAGTTTAAGGAAAAAGTGGAAATACAATACAAGGGAAGAAAAATGACTTTCAAGATTATTGACACGCCTGGAATAGCTACAAAAATAGATTATGAGAATTTTCTTAAATTCAAAATGAAAAAGAAAGATGCTCAGGCACGGGCAAAAGAAGCAACTCAGGGTGTTATTGAATCTATAAAATGGCTTGATGACATGGATGTGGTGGTGGTTGTTTTGGATGCAACTCAAAATCCATACAATCAGGTCAATATCACAATTTTAGGAAATCTTTTAGCCAGGAAAATTCCGGTTTTGATTATTGCAAATAAAATTGATTTAAGAAAATCCAACATAAAGGGAATTGAAGCTGCATTTCCAGAATATGACGTTGTTGGTTTAAGTGCGAGATATGGAAAAAACATGGAGGAATTTTATGAATCCATATTTAAGCTTGCAAAGAGAGTTCAATAAAAATTAAAAAGCATATTTTACAATATATATAATGAAAAGATGGTGAAAAAAAACATTTCAAAAGGGGCAAGGGGTTTTTCAATTTCTTTTCTTCCATATTCAGAGATAAGAGGATTGGACAGCACTCAAAGAATAAGAAAAATATTAGGAATTATTCTAAAAAACAACATACTTATCATTCAGGGAAGACTTGAGCCAGAAGAAGAAGTAAGACTTATAGAAGACACCATGGCTATGATAGGACATGTTAAAAATTTTAGAGGAATAGAGCTTGCTGTTATCTCTGGAAACAATAATTCGGGTTTTTTTGGAAAATTTCGACAAAATCTAGTAAATACAATTGCTGGAGGAGATATCGGTGTTTTAACAATTCTGGGTCCTGCAACAATAGTCAAAGAAATAAAGAAAGATCCAAGAAAAATTGAGCTGTTTCTTAAGAAGTAAAAATCCAAAAAATTTATAATTCTACTTTGTGTTGAATTTGTATAAAATATCGATCTTCAAAAAATGCCACATCAATGCGTTAAATGTTCTCGATTAATTCCTCCTGGAAGTCGTGAGTTGTTAGAAGGATGTGCTGAATGCAAAGGTAAATTCTTTTTCTATATCCGTGATGACCAGATAGAAAAAATGAAAGAGAAATTGATTGAAATTCCTGCAGATGAGAAGAAACAAATTGAAAAAGATATAAGAGATATTGCAGGAATTCCAAATGAAGAAGCTCCTGTAATTCTTGATATCGAGTCTGTAAGAATATCTGGAGAAGGCAAATTTGAGCTTGACATTGTAAAACTATTCAGAAAAGATTTGCCTTTGATTTACAAGCTTGAAGAAGGAAAATACATAATTGATTTTGCACCAACTTTGAAAAAGAATATAAAAGATACTGAAGACATGAAAAAAATCCGAAAAAAGAAAAAAGAATAATTCAATTCTGCCTCACAACTTATAAAAACCTAATTCTTTTATTTATATTAATGAAAAAAATTAATTTGATTTTATTCCGAGCTCTTGAGAGTATAAGTCCAAGCGAGGAAGAATTAAAAGAAATTGAAATTAAATTAAAGAAATTTCTAGAGCAGCTTAAAAAAAGAATTCGACGGCTGAATATTTCAGCGGAGATTTTTGTCGGAGGAAGTTTTGCAAAAGGAACTGTAATCAAAAAAGAAAAATATGACATTGACATTTTTTTAAGATTTGACAAAAAATATGATAAGAATCTCCTTTCAAGCTTAGCTGAAAAAATATTGAATTTTGGAGATTTTAAAAAAATTCATGGCTCAAGAGATTATTTCAGAATAGCTGTTTCAAAAAATATTATTTTTGAAATTATACCTGTAAGAAAAATAAAAACTCCAAAAGAAGCAGAGAACATAACAGATCTTTCTTATTTCCATGTTAATTTCATAAAAAAGAAATTGAAAAGCAAAAAAATTTTAGATGAGGTAAGACTAGCAAAGGCATTCTGCTATTCTCATAAATGCTATGGTGCAGAGTCCTACATAAGAGGTTTTTCAGGCTATGGTTTAGAGATTCTAGTTTATTATTACGGCGGATTTCTAAATTTTATAAAAAATATAGCAAAAGCAGATTCTGGAAAAATAATAATTGATGTTGGAAAATTCTACAAAAACAAAAATTCAATTCTGATGGATTTGAATGCTGCTAAACTCGATTCTCCCATAATTCTCATAGACCCAACATACAAGCACCGAAATCTTCTCGCAGCACTTTCAGAAGAAAGATTTTTGAAATTTCAAAAAGCCTGTAAAAATTTTCTGGCAAAGCCAGATCTTGATGCATTTTCAATTAAGGAAATTGATTTTGAAAATTTAAAGAAAAATTCAAGAAGAAAAAAACAGGATTTTGTTTTGATGGAGGCGGAAACAGACAAACAAGAAGGAGACATTGCAGGAAGCAAATTATTAAAATTCTATTCCCTGCTTTCTAATGAAATAAAAAAATATTTTGAAATAAAAGCCTCTGAATTTGAATATCGCGGAGAAAAAACAGCTAATTTCTTTTTTTCTGTTAAAAGCAGGAGAGAAATAATTTTATTCGGGCCTTTTTTAAAAGATAAGAAAAATTCAACTAAGTTTAGAAAAAAACATAAAAAAGTTTTTGAGAAAAGAGCTCGGCTTTATGCTAAAGAAAAGATTAATTTTAATTTAAGAGAATTTCTAAATACCTGGAAAAAAGAAAATAAAGACTGCATGATAGATATGAACATTTTGCAATTAAAAGTAAAGATTTAATTTTATTTTTCAAAAGCTTTGTCAAATAGAGATGCAAAAGCTAAAGAGAAGAATTCAGAGTTAATCCAAATTGCGGTATCTTCCTTGCTTTTCTCATTTGAGTCTTTAGAAACATAAAAAAGCATTTCTTTTCTGTCAACTATGAAAAACTTGGCATCTACATCTATTTTTTTAATTCTTACCTGAAGGCTGTCTGAAAGCTTTTTAATTAATCTTTCATCTCCAAAAAGAGCGACTTTTGTCTTTGCTTTTGATTGTTTTATGTCATCAAGCATCTGTTTGAAGAGTCTTATTTTTGAGCTTACATCTTCTGCGCTTGTGCAGATTATTACTTCTTTTTGAGCATTCAAGAGAACTTCTCTTAGATAACTTGAAATATTTGTTTTTCCTTTTAATGCAAGTGAAAACTCTTCTCTTTTTATTGGATTTATTCCCTGCTTGTAAAGCTCTTCAAGTTTTGAGAATTCTTCTGTGTCTCTTATATTTGTAAGACTAACCATTTTCTCTTCTGCGCTTTTTGCTACATTATTTTTAAGTTTTTCAATGATTAATGGGGGTTTAACACCAATGTATTTCACTGGTTTTCCAAGCTTGACAATTGCAAATCCTTTTTTCTCAAGGCTTTCAAGAACATCATAGGTTCTTGATCTCGGAACTCTTGAATCAGATGCAACTTGTCCTGCAGAAGCAACACCTCTTGCAAGCAAAGCTAACCAAACTTTGGTTTCATAAATATTCAAATCAAAGTAATCTTTTATTTTGCCTATAAGTTCTTGTTTTACGAGCATTTTTTGTTTTGATTTATTTAATTTTTAAAAGATTCGACCTCGTCTATGTAACTATCTATCAATAAACTATGAAGTTTCTTTATTAGGGGCTTGTCTTTTTTCAAAATATTATCAAAAAAGCAAAGACCTTCTAATTTTTCTGAATTTTGTGGAATTCTAGAGGGATTTTGAGCATAATAATCAATTATTATTCCATATCTTTCAAGAACTTCCCTTTCTCTGTTTTCTCCAACTCTGTCTGAATAGGGAACTTTGGATATGTTTGTATTTTGAATTTTATTTTGATTTTCCATTTGAATATATTTTGAATTTAACTTTTGATTATTTCTTCAATTTCTTGAATTCTTCTTAATTGCTCTGCTTTATCTTGATATTTCAAAAGGGTCTTGTATGTTCTAAAAGTTCGAATTGCGTATTTTACTGTATCAGCTGGAACGCTTGGATATAATGGAGAATAGTATAATTGACATGAAGCTACAGCAGGATCAATAAAATCTGTATATTTATCTAATGTTAAATTCTTAATCTGTTCTAATTTCTTTGGTCCAAGAGCCTTCATCTTAAAAGAGGCAAATGCTGCAGTAGCTAAAATTCCTGCTAAAGTGGTGTTCACTCTTATTGAATCTCCAGAGAACTTATCTGTGCTTTGTTTTTTTAATTCTAATATATGATTCTCAATTGAGCCTAAAGGTATTAGGCCCATGTTTCGTGAATTTTTTTGATTTTCCATAAAAATTCCAAAGAAAGCTTATTTATAAATCTTACTGTTTTGTTACTTTTAGATAGTGAGAACAAATCAGGCATGCAGAAGAATCTGGTTTTATCAGAAAATAAGATAGCTAATCAGCATTGCTAAGAAGATTCCAGCTGTTATAAAAGGCATTGCAGGATAGAATTTCTTTTTCTTTGCAAAAAAGAACAGATAAGCTAATCCCAAAGTTGCTCCTAAAATAACTAAAAGTGCTGAATAAATTCCAAAAGTTTTAAGCATAACTCCTGCTGTGATTATTGGAAAGACAATATCTCCTCCACCGAGTATTGCAACACTTATCTTAACTTTTTTCTTTTCAAATTCTGATTTTTTAAGTGTTTTTTTCCATTTTGAAATTCGATTTTTAACACTCTGAGAATAATAAGGAACAAAAAATCCAGAGAAGATTTTCAATTTATCAATTTGATATTTTGCCATTTTCTGCATTATTCCTGCATGCCAAACAGCCCACATGTCATAAACAGAAATAACAATCAATAAAGCTGCAATTGTATAGATATTAAGAATCGGAATAAATATCACAGCTATTCCAGGATAGATTAAAAACTCTGTAAGATTATGAAGCAGAAAGTTTCTTTTGTAAATCTTGATTATTGCAAGCGGAAGAGCGATTAACAATGCTATCAGAGGTGTTCCAAAAAGAACTATTTTGTCAAAATTGCTTGTCAAAGAAAAAATAGATATTGAAAGTGCCACAAGAACCACAATAAAAAACCAAAGCTTAAGCACAAATTCGATTTTAATTTTAGATAAAAACAAAAATAAGACAATTGCAACTACAAAAGCTATTATTATTGCTGTAAAAAATCCATAATAATCAGATGATTTCTCAGCTTCTGGAAATTCAAGTCCATACGGAAGTTCTTTGTCTTCTCCAAGATAATGATTAGTTACATAAAGTCCTATAAACTGAGTCACAAGAAACATAAACAGAAGTAAAATTGTTATTTTAAGAGTGTGCTTCATAGGATATATTATCCAAATTAGCTTATAAAGTTTTGTAGAATTCTATAAATTTTTATTATCTTAGTCGAATTGTTTCAAGAGTTCTTGGAACACATGTTTCTACTTTGTTAAGTTTATACAAGGCTGATGCAAGATTAAGGCACTTTGTTGCTTCTCCGTGATTTACAATAATCTTTTTTGGTTTTGGACGGATATTATTAAAGAAAGCCAGTATTTCATTTCTTCCAGCATGAGCACTAAGTCCTGTAATTGTATTAACCTGGAAATTTATTTTCACATCTTCTTCGCGTCCGTCAACCATCATTCGTGTTTCTTTTAATCCTTCCTGCACTTGTCTTCCAAGTGAGCCAACACCCTGATAACAAACAAAGATTATTGCATTTTTTTCATTTCCAGCAAATGCCCTAAAATATTCAACAGATGCTCCGCCAACAAGCATACCTGATGTTGCAAGAACAACACAAGGCCCGCCTTCAATTACTTTTTCTCTTTCCTGAGAAGAACCAACTCTGACAAATGTTTCTGAAACAAATGGATTTTTATCCTGAAATATAGATGAGCGAACTGTATTGCTTAAAAAATCAGGATAAGCTGTGTGAATCGCATTAATATCCCAAATCATTCCGTCTATATAGACTGGTATTTGCTTCATTTTTCCTGATTTTATTGCATCTTCAATTATAAGCATTGTTTCCTGAGCACGACCTAAACCTAATTCAGGTATCAAAACTTTTCCGCCTTCTTCAACTGTTTTGTTAATTATTTCAATAAGGCTTTCTTCTGATTCAATTCTCGGCGGAAGAATATCTGTTTTTGAGCCATATGTTGATTCTGTAAGAACAGATTCAATTCTTGGAAAAGTTGTTATAGCAGGATCAAGGAGTCTTGTTCTTGCATATTTATAGTCTGCTGTATAAAGAAAATTATGAAGTCCATTTCCAATATTAAGATGAATCATTGCGCTTCCAAGAGCATGTCCTGCATTGTAAAATGTTATTCTTAAATCAGGTGTTATATCTGTGACTTCATTAAAATTCAGACAGATTGTATGCTTCACCATTTCCTTTATGTCTTTTGAACTGAACAAGGGTGTTGCTGCTTGTTTGTATGCAACTCCAATAAAATCCAAAGCAAGAAGAGCTGCAATATCCATTGTCGGCGTAGTCATATAAGTTGGTCCTTTATAACCCATTTTGTAAAGATAAGGAATTAATCCACTATGGTCGAGATGAGCGTGACTAAGTATAATTGCATCTATTTTATTTATATCAAATTCAGGAATATCAAAATATGGAAATTTATCAGAACCCTGACCAGCGACATCAATTCCACAATCAATTAAAACTTTTGAGTTAGGTGTTTGCAAAAGCAAACAGCTTCTTCCAACTTGTCTAGCTGCACCTAAAAAAGTAAGTCTAACCCAT
>VGKR01000004.1 GCA_016866915.1 Candidatus Pacearchaeota archaeon | reverse complement strand
AACTATTTTCTTTTTTTGCTCAGCAGCATCCATAACAACTGGATTTGCCAAGTAACTAAGAAGAGATAATGCAGCCATAGGCACTATTTTTTTCATAATATTTATGAAATCTCACTGCTTATAAATCTTTCGATTGTTGTCACTTTTCAATTAATACTATCTAATTAAATAGGGAAGCATGCGATAAACTTTTCTTCAACTCTTTGTGAAATTTTTTTGAAAATCAACACAAAATAATTCCAAAATATTTTTAGAAAATAAGTGTAGGAGAAGGAATACCGAAGTATTCACCATCAACCGAAGTTAATGTCTCCTACAAAATGTCCAAGAATTTTTTATATATAAATGTTTTGGTTTTTTTGGATTTTCTGAGTATTACTCCTAGCTAGAATAATTTTTATCGACGGATTATCGACGGAAATGTGGGTGAAAGGATTCGAACCTTCGTAGGCACTAAGCCACAGGATCTTAAGTCCTGCCCGTTTGACCACTCCGGCACACCCACTTGACTCTTGGTGTCGGAGAGGAAAACCGTTTGACCACTCCGGCACACCCACTTGACTCTTGGTGTCGGAGAGGAAAACCGTTTGACCACTCCGGCACACCCACATAAATTTGTCGCAAATTTCTAAAATCCGAAGCAGATTGCAACTTAAAAAACTTCTGATTTCAGAAATTTCAAAATCTTTATTAACTTAGTTTATCTATTTAGAATATGAAAAAAGATGTGGTGAAATTGCTTCAAAAAGTTCTAAAAGAAAAAGGAATTAAATTAAAAGAAGAAGAATTAGAAAGAATGATAGAGATTCCCCCTTCTTCTGAAATGGGGGATTATGCTTTTCCGTGTTTTTTTCTTTCAGATAAATTAAAAGACTCTCCTGAAAGAATAGCACTTGAATTAAGACAAAAAATAGGAGAGCCATCAGCAACAAATTTTGAAGATATTGAAACTCGGGGACCTTATCTTAATTTTTTTCTGAATAGAAAAAGCCTGGCAAGACAAATAGTCTGGGATGTTTTAACTCAGAAAAAAAACTATGGAAAATCTAATATCGGAAAAAGAAAAAAGATTATTGTTGAATTCTCTTCTCCAAATATTGCAAAGCCTTTTGGAATAGGGCATTTGCGCTCAACAATAATCGGAAACAGCATAGCAAATATTTTGGATTTCCAGAATTTCAAAACAATAAGAATAAATTATCTTGGTGACTGGGGAACTCAATTCGGAAAACTTATTTTGGGATATAAGAAATTCGGCTCTGAAAAGAAACTTGAAAAAGACCCTATAAAGCATTTATTTGAAATTTACGTCAAAATAAACAAAAAACAATATGAAAAAGATGCGAGAGAGGAATTTAAAAAACTAGAAGAAGGAGATAAAAAGAATCTTCTGCTTTGGAAGCACTTTAGAGATTTAAGTTTAGAAAATTTCAAGGAAATATACAAAAAACTCGGAATAAAATTTGATTTCTACGAAGGAGAATCAAACTACAATAAAAAAAGAGAAGAACTTCTTAATGAATTAAAGGAAAAGAGTTTTGCAAAAAAAAGCAAAGGTGCGTATGTAATTGATTTAACAAGCTATGGATTAGAAAATGCTTTGGTTGAAAAAAGCGACGGAACATCACTTTACATAACACGAGATTTAGCAGCAGCTATTGAAAGATATAAGAAATACAAATTTGAAAAAATGATATATGAGGTTGGAAGAGAACAAGAACTTTATTTTAAACAGTTATTCAAAATTCTCGAATTAAAAGGGCATAAATGGGCAAAAAATTGCATACATGCTTATCATGGACATTATCTTAGTAAAACAGGAAAAAGACTTGCAACAAGAAAAGGAAAAACATTCTTCATGGAAGATATTCTGAAACAAACAATTTCAATGGCAAAAAAAGAATTAAAAAAAAGAAATCCAAAAATATTAGAAAAAGAACTTGAAGAAAAATCTATGAAAATCGCTATTGCTGCAATATTTTACGGAGATTTAAGAAGCAATAGAATAAACAATATTGTATTTGACATAAAAAATTTTGTTTCTTTTGAGGGAAACACAGGTCCGTATATTTTATACAGCTATGCAAGAGCAGGCTCTATACTTGAAAAAGCACCTCCTGAAGGAAAATTTGAAGTTCAGGAATTAGAGCCAAAAGAATTAGACCTAATAAAAAAAATCTCATCTTTTTCAGAAGTGATTTTAAATGCAGCAAGCAGTCTAAATCCCTCATTAATTGCAAATTATGCTTATCAACTTTCGCAAAGCTTTAACGAATTCTATCATGCCTGCAAAGTTATTGGCTCAGAGCAGGAAACATTCAGATTAGCTTTGGTTCAATCTTTTAGACAAGTCATAAAAAACGCAATGCATTTGTTAGGAATAGATACTGTCGAGAAAATGTAATTAAATTAACCAAAACCTATTTAAATAATATTTTATTTCAAATAACTGAAAGGAGGTGTAAAATGGTTCAAGTAAAAAAAATAAACGCATCTTTCTATGCTGAAATTCTAAAAGAGTTTGGTGCAGCTGGCGAATTAATAAAATCAAGACAGGAAGAAAAACAAGGATTGCTTGATGAATTTGACCAGGAGTGCAAGAGATATTTCTTTGGAAAAATATCTCAGAAAGGACTTGTTTCTTCTATCAAAAAAGCAAATGAAGAGCTTAAGAGACTTGATGCAGATATAAGAGAATCAATGGCAAGAGCAAGAAGAGCTGGAGTAAAAGCATTAAGAATAATTTCAGCACAAGCTCCAACTAGTTATAAGGCAACTTTGTCAGGAATCTCTGGCGGAGGAATAGGAAAGAAGAAAAAGAAGAAAAAAGTAGCTAAGAAAAGAAAAGCAAAAAAGAGAAGATAATTTTTTATTTTTTTAATCAACTTTTCTTTTTATATTTTAAAATAATTTTAGAAAAGCAGAATACTTAATGTTAATTATTTAACAGACTTCATGTCTTTCCATGCAAGCTCAAACAATTGCTCAAGTGCCTGTGCAAAGAATTCTGTATTTATCCAGACACCTAAATCATAATTAGGATGGAATTTCTCGTCGTCAAGAAGCATAAACATAAGTTGATTTGAATCAATTATTACAAATCTTGCTCTAAATTTATCCACATGTCGAACTTCTGCAACTTTCTTAAGCTCTCTTGCAATCTTAATATTATTATTATCAATCTGAGCAGCGATTCTTATCTTAACTCCTCTCTTTTTGCATTTTTCAAGACTTGGCATTAATATCTCAAGTTTTCTGTTAAGTCCTTCTGCTGTAGTCATTATTGTTATTGATTTCTCTGCATCTCTTACAAGCATATCCAAATGATTGTAAAGATTCTGTCTTCCTTTCAAACATCCAGACAAATCAGAAGGCTCTACAAACTTTATCCCTTTTGTAAACAATGAATTCAATTCTTCAAGAACCTCGTCGCTTTTCAATGACTCTAATCTCTTAGACCTTTCTTTTGCTTCAACAACTAACCTCTTTTTAACACCCTCAACAACTTCATCTGGCTTCAAAGCAATAAACTTGATTGGTTTTCCAAGCTTCATGACAATAAATCCTTTCTTCTCAAGGCTCTCTAAAATATCATATGTTCTTGATCTTGGAACATCAGAAATATTACTTAATTCACCTGCAGTGCTGCTTCCTCTTGAAAGAAGAGCTGTCCACACTTTAACTTCATATAAATTTAAACCAAAAATTTTTCGTAATCTGCCTAAAAATTCTTCTTTTACTATCATATTATTTTTATTGCAACAACTTCTTTTTAAAGATTGTTATGATAAAAGAGTAACCCAAGGCAATTACCTTCAGGTAACAATAACAGCAAACTCACCCTTTTTATCTTTTATAATGAATTCAGTTTTGTTTTTAAATTTTTCCTTAAACCCCTTTCTTTTATCAAGTATTTTTATTTTGCTTGCGTTTGTTCTTTTTGCAATAAATTCCAAATTCTTCTCCAGAATATTATTAAATTCTCCGTCGATAATCAGATATAATTCTATTCTATTTTTCTTTTCAAGCCCGATTTTCTTTCTGAAATCCTGTACTTTTCTTGAAAGCTCGCGAGCATATCCTTCTGCTTCAAGCTCTGGATTAATTTTAGTGTCAAGCTCAATTTTTAATTCTTCTCCTGACTTAAATTCAATTTCCTTCACATTCAGCTGATTTGAAATTATTTCTTTTTCTTCTTCTCCTAATTTTAAATTCTTAGAAATAACAATTGCTTTTGCCAAAGGCCATCTTAATCCAATTTTAGCCTTGTCTCTTTCTGCAAGTCCTTTTTCAATTATCTGCAAAATCAATTCAAAATTCTTCTCAAGCTTCTTATCAATTTTTTTTCTATTGACTTTCGGCCAAGAGCAAAGATGCACAGATTTATTTTTTATTTTACTATAAAGATGTTCTGTTAGATAAGGTGCAAAAGGTGCCAGAAGCAGAGAAATCTTTTCTAAAACTTCTTTTACAATTTCTTTTGTGTCTTCTCTATCTCTTGTTATTTTAATATAGTCTCTTGAAAAATCATTAACAACAAAATTCTGGATTTTCAAAAAAGCCTCGCTTAAAACATAATTTTCTAAATTCTTTGTAACTTCCTCAATAAGAGAATTCAATTTGCTTAAAATCCATTTATCCTCAGATGTTCCTCTGTTCTTTTTACTTTCAAGCTGACTATAATAATTTCCTGTATTATAAAGAACATTTAAAAAAGGAAGCACAATCTCCTTCATTACTCCGTAAGAAAATCTCTTTTGATTTCCAGAATCACTTGTGCAAAACTGAAGTCTTACAGCATCAACTCCGCTTTTTTCAATTATATCTTTTGGAACAATTATATTGCCTTTAGATTTAGACATTTTTTCTCCTTTTTCATCAACTACGTGGCCTGCACAAATCACATTCTTATAAGCAGGCTTATCAAAGAGAATTGCTGCTAAAACATGAAGTGTATAAAACCAGCCTCTTGTTTGATCAATTGCTTCTGCAACAAAATCATAAGGAAATCTTTTTTCAAATTCTTTTTTATTTTCAAAAGGGTAATGAAACTGAGCAAAACTTGCAGCACCAGAATCATACCAGCAATCTATTACATCAGAAACTCTTGTCATTTCTTTTCCGCATTCACATTTTAATTTAATATCATCAATTCCAGGCTTATGCAAATCAATTTTTCCTGTTATTTTCTTAATAGAATATTTTTTTAGTTCTTCAACACTTCCGATAATTCTCTCTTTTCCGCAATCACATTTCCAGACAGGAAGAGGTGTTCCCCAGAACTTAGATCTTGACAATGCCCAATCTTTAGCACCCTCAAGCCATTTTCCAAACCTTCCGTCTTTAATGTGTTTGGGCTCCCAATTAATTTTTTTATTAAGCTCAACTAATCGATTTCTTATACTACTAACTTTAACAAACCAGGAATTTATTGCATAATACAACAAAATAGAATCACATCTCCAGCAGAAAGGATAACTATGCATTATTTTTTCTGTTTTGTAAAGCAAACCCTTTTTTCTTAATTCTTCTAATATTTCTTTTTCAGCATCTTTCACAAATTTTCCTTTAAATTGCAGAGCAATATCTAAAAATTTCCCATCTTCTCCTACAGTATGAACCTCAGGCAAACCTATCTTTACTCCAACATTATAATCATCTTCACCATACATCACTGCAGTATGAACAATTCCTGTTCCTTCTTCAACTGTAACAAAATTCGCAGGAATAATTCTGTGTGATTTTGCATTTTGAGTTTCTTTAATATCAAACAAGGGCTCGTACTCAATTTCAACCAAATCTTTTCCTTTTAATTTTTCAAGAATTTTGTAATTTCCTTTTAAAACATTTAATCTATCTCGACTAAGCAATACTTTATCTCCACCTTCTAATTCAACTTTTACATAATCTAAATCATTTCCAACAGCCAAAGCAACATTTCCCGGAAGAGTCCAGGGTGTTGTTGTCCATGCTAGAATATATTCTTTATTTTTTCCTTTTATTTTGAAAGCAATATAAACTGATTCTTCTTTAATATCTTTATAGCCTAAAGCAACTTCATGACTTGACAGAGGTGTTCCGCAACGAGGACAGAATGGAACAACTTTATATCCTTCATAAAGCACGCCTTTTTTATACAATTCTTTCAAACTCCACCAAACACTTTCAATATAATTATTATCCAAAGTAATATATGGATTTTTTAAATCAATCCAATAACCAAGTTCTATAGTTGATTTTTCCCATTCTTTTATGTAAGAAAAAACACTCTTCCTCGCTTTTTCAATGAATTTATCTGTTCCATATTGTACCACATCTTTTTTTGATTTTAATCCAAGTTCTTTTTCAACCTGAACTTCTACAGGTAAACCATGGCAATCCCAACCCCCTTTTCGAGGAACAGAAAATCCTTGCATAAATCTAAATTTGTTTATTATGTCCTTATAGGTTCTAACCTCAAGATGATGCAATGCAGGAGGAGCATTAGCTGTTGGCGGACCTTCTAGAAAAGAAAAAAGCTTTTTCTTATTGTCATTTTGTATAGATTTTTCAATTTTAGCTTTATTTTTCTTCCAAAAATTTCTTGTTTTTTCTTCTACTTTTGTGAAATCATACATCTTACTTCCAAATAGTTTCTCACATTTTTAAATTAATTGCTTAAGACAAAAATTTATACATTTGAGCACAGAAATCTTTAAAAATTTAAAACAAAAATAAAGAATATGGGTGAAAATACTAGAGAAAAAATAGCTAAACTTCCTCCAGAAAAGAGGGAAAAATTCGCAAGAAATTTAGAAGCAGCTCTTCATGATCGAGCCTGGTTCGCGTATTATAATTTAGATTACACACATTTTGATATTGATAAAATTCGAGAAATTCTTCTTAGAGAGGGTTATCATTAATATTTGAGTTTTTCAATAAACTCTTTTTCACTGAAGTTAAGCTTGCCTGGAATTACCAGGCAGAAAGGCGGTTTTATTGTTTTTTTGATTAGATTTTCAATTTTATCATAAAAAATTCTCTTGTCTTTGCAACCTAAACGAGAGCAGACAAAAATCTTTTCAGAATTCTTGTCTTTTCCCCAGGCTTTCAATAATTGATTAATTGTTTCTTTAAATTCCAAACCAATATCAACCAGAATCAAACTGTGTGCATCTATTTTCTGATTGTCTTTTATAATGTTTATGAAACTTGTTGGTGTGAAATTTTTATCCCATTTTGGTATCGAAGCAATTTTTCCAAATCCATAAAGATGCAAACCAGTCTCAGCAATCGCATCAAAGACAGATGCATTGTGAATTATTTCAATATCAACTCCTAATTTTTTAGCTTCTTCTAAAATAGCGGTGTGTGTTGTTGCCATAAGAGGTGAACCATAGACTAACAAAGCAACATCTCTAGTCTTTGCTTCAGAAACTATTTCCAAAGACTCGACAAACTCTCGATTAGCTAAAAAAATTCCTTTTCCGACGATTTTTTCAAGAGATTTTTTTGAATAGGGAAATTCCACTGTATAAAATTCCAAATAAATTCTCTTGCATTTTTTAATAGTTTCAAGCCCGAACTGAGAAATTCCATTCAAATCCAATCCCAGCCCGATTAGGTATAACATAATTAATTTTGGAGTTTTGGGTTTATTAAATTTTACTAAATTCCCAAAAAATAACTCCTCCTCGATAAAATTTTTAGAGCAACTGATTTTTTCTGGTGTCTTTTTTTAGTGAAAGTATGAATTTAAAAAATAAAATGTCTAAATTATATCATAAAAGAGGTATCGAGCCATGGCAAAGAAAAAAGCTAAAAAGAAAAAGAAGTAAGATTAATACCTTACTTTCTATTTTTTCCTAATTATTTTTATTTTTTTAACTCTAAGACTTCTACTCACCACAATTAAGATAAACAAAAACGTGAAGAGCAAGACATCTTCGCGAAGTAGAAGGCATATTATTGCTCCCAGAATACAGGCAATTGCAATAAGTTTGAACCATTTTTGCCCTGATTTGAGTTCTTCTTTCGTGACCCTCGCTAAAAGATTTCCAACAGGAATTCCGAGAATCAAAACTCCAATTCCTATAAGAAATTTTATCCAATTCTCCATGAAAATAAAAGAAAAAGAGCATTAATAAATTCTGTGGAACAGAAAGAAAATCTAAAAACTTATAAATATTTGTTTATTGAATAAAAAAGAGGGGGTGTAAAAATGAATTTTAAAACTTGGGCAAATTCTCGAGTGAAAAAAATGAATTGGGTTGATATGCAATTTGTAAAAATCAGTGTTATAGGTTTTACTCTGATGATAGCGAAACTTTGGAACCCATTGCTTGGTTTGAACTGGTATTGGTATGCTCTAATTTTTGTTTTAGCTGCAATAAAACCATTCTCCAAAGCATTGAATCTATGCAAAAAATAAATCCCCTTTTTATTTAAAGCATTTATTTTTCATTTTAAAATTTTACAAGATAGCATCAGACATCAACAAAATTTAAAATCTCTGGAGTTTTTTTAAATTCATGGCCTATGAGAAGTTTCTAATTATCGCGAGCAAACCTGATAAAGCAGGAATAAACATAACAACAGCTCTTTCTCAATTTGGAAATTTCAAATTTTATCTTGCAGACAAAGAAATAATCTATTCAGAGAACCTGGATAAAGAAAAAATAAATTCCTGCGACTTTGTTATTTTTGCCTCAAAGCACCGCTCAGAAAGCAATGAAAAAGTCTTGACTGTTCATTCTCCTGGAAACTGGAGAATCGCTGAATTGGGAGGTGAAAGCGGAAAAGTGTGCAGAAGCTCAGCATTATTCTCAAAATATCTTTTTGAAAAACTTTTAGAAAATGCAGCAACCTATAATGTCAAAGATTATAAGATTTCAATGGAAGCAACTCATCATGGTCCGTTAATAGATAAGCCATGTGTTTTCATAGAAATAGGCTCAACTGAAAATGAATGGGCAGATAGAAAAGCAGCTTTTGTTATTGCAAAAACAATTTCAGAAGCAATCTTAAATTTCAAAGTCAATCCTTATCACGAGATAGCAATTGCAATCGGAGGACCGCATTATTGCCCTAACTTCAATAAAATTCAGGGAAAATCAAATATTGCTATTTCGCATGTTATTGCGCAATATGCAGCACCTATAACAGAAGAAATAATAAAAGAAGCTGTGGAAAAAACAGAAGAAGAAGTTGACTTTGCACTTCTTGACTGGAAAGGAATGGGCAAAGCAGAGCAAAGAAACGAAATTCTAAAAATTCTTGATAAGCTTTATATAAGATACAAAAGAACAAGTGAAATCACCAAAGGGTATTAATTATCTTTTCTTTCTTGTCTGCTCTCTCCAAGCAATAAGTCCAATAGATATCATATAGACTACAAATCCTATTACTGAAACTCTTGGCATTAGCATCAGAGCATAAGACAAACCTAACCAAGCCGGATATTTTTCTGCTTCAAAAATTCTCCATGTTGCTATTGTGACTAATACTAACAACGCAATCCATCCGATAATTGGAAGAAAGACAAGGAAAATCCATTTCCAAGAAATTTTTCCAAGAGAAAGCCTCATAGCCCATTCTCCAATAGGAATCCATGCAAGCCACGGATGCTTATATTTTTGTTTCTGAGCAATTCTCATCCATGCAAGAGAATGATAAACATAAAAAGCAAGTGAGAAAATTATTGCTAATATCATAAAAGTTGCAATAAAAGCGCCAAGAGCACTGCCAACTAAAGCTTCTGGCCAATTCTCAATGAATTTTTCAAAACCTGGAAAGAGAACTGAATTAATATCTACCATCTTTAATAATTATTCAAGCAAAATATTATTTATAAATATTTTCAAAAACATTTATTAATCTGTCTTCTCTTTTTTATTAATGAAAAAAGAGGCAAAAGCTAAGGAAGAAATGCAAAAGAAATTATCTGTTCTTGATCCTAAATTTAAAGCGAAAATAGAAAAACTTTTTGAAAGCATGACAGAATATATGTCGATAATTTATGATTTAGCGATTTCTGATGAAAAAACAGGACTTCACAATTCTAAGTTTTTTGAAAGTGTTTTTGAAATGGAATTTGAAAAAGCTAAAAGAGGGCAATCTAATCTATGTTTGTTTATAATTGATTTAGATTTCTTCAAAAAAATAAATGATACTTATGGGCATGTGAAAGGAGATGAGATTCTAAGAATAATAGGTTCTGTTCTTAAAAAACACATAAGAAAATCAGATGTTGCTGCAAGATTCGGTGGAGAAGAATTTATTATTTTACTTCCTGAAACAAATCTGGAAAAAGCAAAAAGATTAGCCCAGAGATTAAAAAATTTAGTAGCGAATAATAAAATTCTGAAAAGATATAGAGTCACTTTTTCAGGGGGCTTAGCGCAATACAAAAAAGGCGATGCAAAAAAATCACTTAAGGATAGAGCTGACAAAGCTCTTTATCAGGCAAAGAATTCTGGAAGAAATAAAACAATTGCTATAAAATAAATCACACAGGAACTCTTAAAGATTCTGCAATCTGCCTTAAATATTGAACTCTTTCTTGAGGTTTCCTCATCTCTTTTATTGTATTAGATTCAATTGGCTCTCCAATATTTAATACAACTGTTTTTCCTTCTTTATTCCAAGCTTCTTTAAATGTAAAAAGTCTCCTTAATTTTTCCGTGGCTCTGTGTCTGGCAAGAAAATTATATTCTTTGCAATGATCCGGTCCAGAAAACCACATAGGAACAATACACGGAGCATAAAGAGCAAGAGTTCCTAATCCTTTTCTCCAAGGATATTCTTTTAATCCTTCTCCAGACATTCTTCGAGAAGGATATATTGCTAAATCTCCCTCTTTTTTTAGATAATTCAATGATTTCCGTACAGAACCCAAATCTAATTTTTTTGCTGTTGAATGCACAAAATAAATTATATCTTCAATACCTTTAATGAACTTAAGCTGATTCATAGCAATAATCTTTAATTTTTTTTGTTTTTTCTTAACAGCAGAATTAAATCCCCCTAATAATATGGCACCATCTAAAAGACCATACGGATGATTGCTGACGTATAGTGCTCGGATATCTGCAGGAATATTTTCTTTTCCTCTTATTTCATAATTAACACCCATTTCCTCTACAGCACCAATGCAAGCATAATCCCATCCTTTTTCTTCTGCTCTTTTTTCAACTCTTGAAATCATATCATAAGTTCTACTAACCTGAAACATATCATCAAGAGTTGGATTTTTTCTTATAAGATTAATAAGCCCCTCAATAGATTTTTTAGGATTATCTGTAGAATCAAATTGCTTAAAGAAGAATTTAATTTCAGGAGTATATTTCTTCATTTTTACTAACTCTAAAAACATATTCCAAAAATCTGTGAAAAATTTGGCTTTCATGCTCTTCAAATTAAAAATGGAGATTAATAAATTTTACTATGATGTTTTAAACGCCGCAGGCAGGAATCGAACCTGCGAGCCCCGAAGGGCCCGGATTAGCAATCCGGTGCAATACCATTATGCGACTGCGGCTTATATCACGCATTATGCAGAATCTGAAATTCTAGCTTATGCGACTGCGGCATAGTTAAAATCATTTACTCTAAAATACTTATAAATATATATAAAAAAGAGAATATATTAATTTTCCCCTTTAATGAGTTTGTGAAAGATTGATTTGAAAAATTCAGTAATTCTATTCTTCTGGATTTTTTCCCGGATAAAGATTTGAGAATTTTGGTATTTCATTTAAATTAACTTTTGAAATAACTAAGCCTTCTTTATCATATAATTCTGCGAGAATCTTATGAGGAGAAGCAATTGCAGAATAAGAGATTAAATCCCATTCCTTTTTATAAGGGTTACATATAGATACAAAATTTATATTTTCAAAAGCTCTTGAAAGCAACATCGATTTCAGGAGATTCTTTTCATTTTCTTTTGGATTTTCTTTATGTACTTTAGATTCATATCCCCAATGAGCAGGACAAAAGACAATTTCAGCACCTGCTTTTTTCATTTTCTTGAATAATTTTGGAAAAGCCAGATCCCAGCAAATTACAATTCCTATTTTCCCAAAATCAGTTTCTTTTACAAGGATTCTTTTTCCACTTTCTTTAGTTTCATCTCCATAAAGGTTTATTTTCTTATATTTTCCTTTTATTTTTCCTTCTCTATTAATTAAAATAGCCATTTTATAATGAGTCTCATTTGAAATAAAATAATCTGTAATTATTGCCCAGATAGAATTTTCTTTACAAGTATTTTGAATTTCTTTTATTAATTTGTGATTTAAAGGAAGTTTTTGAGCCTTATTTATGCAAGTTTCAGGAAAACAGACAATATCTGCCTTTTTTTTAGCAGCTAATTTAATATATTCCTTTATTTTCTCAACATTATGCCTTCCAGTATGATTGTATTTTATTTGTGCAAGTGCGAGAATAGGCATTTTTTTTGTCATTTTTAGAAACAAAGGAATTCATTTAGATCAATTCAAACCTCTCAATTTAGGACTATTTAAAGGTGCCGATGGTAATAGAAGGGTTTTTAAATAAACTATTCAAGAAAAGATTTCTATAGCCCTAAAAAGACCCCTTTCTTAGTAATTCCCCTTTATTATGGCCAAACATAAGGAAGATTCGAATTCTCTTTCCAGCCAAATCTAGAATAATGTTCTTTGTCTTTTCTTAATAAATTACTTCTATGAGAAGCATGAAATTTATTTCTTCCAAACCAATTCGGAAAGACAATTTTGCCTCTTATTTTTTCAAATTTCATATTATTTCTAAAACCTCTTTTTATCCATTCTTCTAAAGAAGCATTAAAATAAAATTTAAGTGCATTTGAATGTCCTTTCCACATTCTGACAGCAGGATGATTTCTCCACCCTTTTGTTTTAGTTCTTTTCAAAAGAATATTCAATATCTGAAAAGCTTCTACTCTTTGCTTTCCAAGTCTTTTATTATCCAATATTTCGAGAGATTTTCTTATGTTTTTAGAAGGAAGAAAAGTTTGCATTTTATAAAAAGAATAGCGGGGATAGGATTTGAACCTATGATCTCCGGGTTTCCCATGTTCTACTGGCGTGGAAATGTAAATTCCACGATTTACTTATGGGCCCGACGAGGACTCCAGACTCCTCTACCCCGCTATTATTATCTGAAGTCATCCCTAACCACTAATAAAATTTAACGAAATTTGCTTATAAAGGTTTCTCTTATAATTTTATCTAACCATCCTAACGCAGTGATAAACTTTTAAAAAGAAACTTGATTTGATGGAAAAATGGGCAAACTGATTTTAGGTATTGATGATGCAGGCAGAGGTCCTGTCATTGGCCCAATGCTTCTTGCTGGATGTCTTGTGAGAGAAAGTGTTGAAAGAGAATTAAAGTCCCTGGGTGTCAAAGACAGCAAGCAGTTAACTCAAAAAAGAAGAGAGTTTCTTGAAAAAGTAATCAAGGAGAAAGCAGAGAGTTTTGAGGTCGTGATTCTGTATCCTGAAGAAATAGATGCAAAAAATGCAGAAGGAACAAAACTGAATGAATTAGAAGCACTTGCAGCAGCAAAAATAATCAACACTCTAAACACAGGAAAAGAAAAAATAAAAGTTATTCTTGACTGCCCATCTGTTTCTATAAATAACTGGAGAGAGTTTCTCAGGCTCCAAATAGAGAATCTCTCGAATCTTGAAATAGTGTGTGAACACAAAGCTGACAGAAATCACGCATCTGTTTCAGCAGCATCTATTCTGGCGAAAAGCCAGAGAGAACGGGAAATGGCCCGGCTTAAGAAAATATATGGAGAAGAAATAGGCTCAGGATATTGTTCTGATCCCCAAACAAAGAAATTTTTGGAAAAAAATATAAAAAATCATAATAGTAAGGGAATCTTCAGAAAGACATGGTCAACCTGGAAAAAAGCCAATTCAAATTCAGAACAGAAAAAATTGTTTTAATATCAATTAAATTATCTATATTAATCTTTAAAAACTCCCTCTTTTTTTAATTAAAATGACCTATATAAAAAGAATAGTGATGCGCGGATTTAAGAGTTTTCCAAAGAAAACAGAGATTCCATTTACTCCTGGAATAAATGTTCTTCTTGGGCCAAATGGCTCTGGAAAATCAAACATACCTGATGCTATATGTTTTGTTCTTGGAAGATTAAGCATAAAATCCATACGTGCAGCAAAAGTAAGCAATCTTATATTTCTTGGAACCAAATCTCTGCCTCCTGCAAAAGAAGCTTTTGTTGAAGTTATTTTTGATAATTCAAAAAGAATTTTTTCAGTAAATGGTGATGAGCTTAGCATAAAAAGAATAATACGAAAAAAAGGACAAAGTCTTTACAAAATAAATGATGAAACAAAAACACGGCAAGAAGTTCTTACTTTACTTGCTCAGGCAGGAATAGACCCCCATGGATTTAACATTATTCTTCAAAATGAAATTCATAATTTTGTAAAAATGCAGCCAGAAGAAAGAAGAAAAGTAATTGAAGAAGTTTCAGGAATTTCTGTTTATGAAACACGGAAGGAAAAATCTCTAAGAGAGCTTGAAAAAACAGAAGAAAAACTGAAAGAGATTGGCTCTATTCTTAGAGAAAGAACAGCTTATTTGAATAATCTTGAGAAAGAAAGGCAACAAGCACTAAAATACAAAAAACTTGAGAGTGATTTGAAAAAATTAAAAAAAAGCATAATTTATTCTGACCTTCAAAAAAAGAAAAAAGAAGAAGAAAAAATAAATGAAGAAATAGAAAAAAAGGTTGCAGAAATAACAAAGCAGAAAAAAACAATTTCAGAAATTGAAAATGAAATCCAAAATCTGAACTCAAAAATAGATAAAATAAATTCGAATATGCAGGAGGCAACTGGATTTGAGCAGGAAAAAATCAATCAAGAAATAGCTAATTTAAGAGCAGATTTAGCAAGTTTGAATACAAAACTTGAGAGTTTTGAAGCAAAATTAATTAACCTCTCTAATTCAAAAGAAGAATTAAGGAAATCTGAAAAAGATATTGAAGAGCTTATAAAAGAGCTTCAAAAAGAATCTCCAACACCTGAGAAAAAACAAAAAGAAATAGAAGCGAAAAAGAAAGAAATAGAAAAAATTGAAAATCAAATAAAAAAATTCTATGCAATAAAATCTGAATTAAATTCTCTGAAAGAAAGAATTTCTGACAAGAACTCTCTTTTGCAGAACTACGAAAATGAATCAAACTTTTTAATAAAGCAAACAGAATCTCTTTTTCTTGAAATTTTTGACTCAAAAGCTAATTCTCAAAAATTGGATAAATTAAAAACCGTTCTTGCAGAAAAAAAATCTGCTCTTAGCGGATTATTGAAAAGAGAAATCGAACTTGAAAAAATAACATCTGTCAATGAATCTGAAATAGAAAATCTCAAAAAAATAACAGAACAAATATCTAAGATTGATATTTGCCCTATCTGCAAAAGCAAAATAACTCCAGAACATATAACTGAGATAAATAAAGAAGTTTTTCCGAAAATTACTATTCTAAAAAAAGAAATAAATTCTTCTGACAGCGAATTAAAAACAATCTATCAGAAAAAAGAAATACTTGTGCAGGATATAGAGGAAATAACTCAGCAAATATCAAAAACAGAATCAGATTTAAACAAAATTATAAACATAAATGAAAAGAAATCCCAAATCAAGATTCTTCATGAAAAATTCCAGAAACTTGGAGAAGAAATTCAGGAATTAGATAAGAAAAAGAAAAAACTTGAAGAAAGTGCAGCCTCAAGTTCTAATTTAGAGCAAAAATATGAAATTTTGAAGGTTGAAGTCCAGGAAATCTCTTTAAGAACCCGCGAAACACTTAATTCAGAAGTTGATTTCAAACAAAGAGAACTTGATAGAATAAAAATCTCTTTGAAGCAGATAAATAGGGAAGAAGCAGAGATAAAAGAAGAAATTCTTTCTATTAAGAAGATTCAATCTCAAAAAGAAAAGACTCTTATAGAAAAAAGACAAAAAGAAGAAGAACTTGCAGCTAAATTCAAAAAAATGATTTCTTCAAGAGATTCTTTCCATTCTGAAATTCGCAAAAATGAATCAGAAATTCTTTCAAAAAGACATGTGCTTAATCTTACAGAATCAAAAATGCATGATTTTCGAATAGAAAAAGCAAAAGTTGATGCAGAAATAGAGAATTTAGAAATTGAAATAAAAGAATTTGAAGGAATTGAGATTATAAGAGCAAATCGAGAGATTCTTGTCCAAAGACTTACAAAAGTTCAGGAAATTCTTTCAACAATTGGAACAGTTAATCTCCGCTCTCTAGAAGTTTATGATTCAATAAAAAAAGAATACGACTCTATAAAAGAAAAATCAGAAATAATTTCAAAAGAAAAAGACGGAATACTCAAAATAATCTCTGAAATAGATATAAAAAAGAAAAGAACATTTTTTCAGGCACTTAAACAGCTTAATGAACTTTTCTCAAGAAATTTCTCTCAATTAAGCAACAAGGCAACTGTTTTCCTTGAATTAGAAAACAAACAGAATCCTTTTGAAGGTGGAGTGAATATAGTTGTCAAAACAGGACATGGAAAATATTTTGATGTTAAGTCTTTATCGGGCGGAGAGCAAGCTCTTATAGCTCTTTCTCAGATCTTCGCAATTCAGGAATACAAGCCGTATTATTTTTATCTTCTTGATGAAATTGATGCATCACTTGACAAAAGAAATTCAGAAAGACTTGCAGGACTTCTTGTGAAATACATGCAAAAAGGACAGTATATAGTAATTAGTCACAATGATGAAGTAATTTCCCGCGCAACAAATCTTTATGGAGTTAGTATGCATGATGGAGTTAGTAAAATCATTACATTGAAAGTATGATAGAGTTAGCAAGATAATAACTCTGAAAGTATGATAGAGTTAGCAAAATCATAACTTTGAAAGTTTAATTCCAAAAAAACTATTTAAATTAGTAAAATCTTATCTATTTATGAATAAGACACAACTTCTTGAACATCTTAAAATTGTTGGTTTTTCTTCTAAAATTTTAGATGCTTTTTCAACTGTTGGAAGAGAAGAATTTATTTCTTCTGAACTTGAACCGCAAGCATATGAAGACACAGCTCTTCCAATTGGAAATGGACAAACAATTTCTCAGCCATATACAATAGCACTAATGCTTTCTGAATTAGATTTAAAAAAAGGACAGAAAGTTTTAGAGATTGGCTCTGGCTCTGGCTATGTCCTTGCTTTAATTTCATCTATTTTAGGAAGAAGCGGAAAAGTTTTTGGTTTAGAAATAATTAGCAAGCTAGTTAAAAAATCAAAGAAAAATTTAGTTGGATACAAAAATACTCGGGTTTATAATAAAAACGGCTCTTTAGGACTTCCAGAAGAAGCTCCTTTTGATAGAATTCTTATAAGTGCAGCTGTTCGAGAAATTCCTAAAGCCCTATTAGAACAATTAAAAGACAATGGAATTCTGATTGCACCTATTGGGCCAAGATTTGAGCAGAAAATAACAGTGTTTCAAAAAAAGAACAAGGAAATAATAAAAAAAAGCGAAATACCCGGATTTATTTTCGTGCCTTTTGTTGAAAATTCTGAAGAACAGACTTCTGAATAACT
>VGKR01000003.1 GCA_016866915.1 Candidatus Pacearchaeota archaeon | reverse complement strand
ATTTAGATGGAATATTTTATTGTGGTGAGAATTTTTCGGCTGTGCGTTGTGCGCACCCCTCTTATGAGTCAGAAATAAGAAAGCATTTCAGTTTAGATTCGGGGGTCTTTATAGATGTAGGAGCAAATATTGGGAAGTATTCTATTATGGTTGGAAAAAGGTTGGGTGATAAAGTTAAAGTTATTGCATTTGAGCCTATGCCATATACCTTTGAAATATTAAAAAAGAATATAGAATTAAATAAATTAAAGAATATCATACCTTTTGAATATGCTTTAGGCAAAAAAGAAGAGAGATTAGATTTTTATTTAGATAGAGAGGGGGTCGGTGGGGGTGCTCATTCATTAATAAAAGATAATGCTAATATCACAAAAAATAAGATAGGGGTCTGTGTAAAAAAACTAGACGATATCCTAAAAGAATTAAAAATTAAGCGTGTTGACTTGATAAAGATTGATGTAGAGGGTGCTGAAGCAGATGTTTTAAAAGGTACTGAAAAAACTTTAAAAAAATATCATCCTAAAATTATTTTTGAGGCTTGGAATAAAGAATATTTAGAAAAATGCAAGAAGATTCTGGATAAATTTGGATATAAAATTAAACAAATAGCTCCTGAGAATTATATAGCTATCTAATTATTTATTTTATTTTTTCTTCTCCCCCTTATCAACCCTCCGAGGTAGAAAGATTGGCTGAGAAGTGTGGCCAGGGCTGCCCCATATGTTGCTGCGAGTTGGCTGTAATGAAGAAGAGATGTTATGAGAATATAGTTCAAAGCTATGTTGAGAATTGTTGCGATTATTAACAATCTTGCTACTTTTTGTGCTTTTCCTTGTGAGAGATAATATACTTGATAAATTCCTATTATTGGAAGAATGGGTATAAGCAATGCTAAAATTCTTAAAATATTTGTTGCGGGAATATACTCGTTTCCATAGATTACAAGAATAACCAGATAAGCAAGAATTAGAGTGGCAATAAAAGCAGCCCCTGAAATAAACAAAGTCATTTTTCTTGATTTTTGAAATCCAATTTCAAGTTTTTTTCCTTTTAATCTGCTAAAGATTGGAAAAAGAACTGCTGCTGAAAAAGCAAGAACAGTTGTTAAGGCTCCGATTAAGCTAAATGACGCTGCATAATAGCCAATAAATTCAGCTGCAACAAATTTACCAAGCATTACTCGGTCAATATTGCCGAAAAAGATTCCAGAAAGAACTAAAGCTGAAGTAGCAATAAAAAATTTGTTTAAATTTTTCTTTTGATTTTTTGAAAGCTTGGAAAGTTTTTCTTGTTTAAGTTTTTTATAATAGATTTTTTTAACATCAAGAAATAAAGATATAGAAGCAAGGAGTAAGGCAATTGCTAAAAAGAACATAATAAGCATCAGATTGATTTCATTCTGAAGAGAATATCTTATTGCAAAAACCACAGCCAAAGGAACTAAAATTATTCTAAGGATTTGAAAAATTATTTCTCGCTTAAAGATAGCTGAAAAATTATTTGATGCCTGAAGAAGACATTGCAGAAAGCTTGTTATCTGAATAAACATAATATAAAGAACACCTGCAATTAGGGCAAGAAATATTGGTTTTTGATAAAAGGTGTTGGCGAGGTAATTGGCTGAGAGAATTATAATAATTGAGCAAAGAAGTAGAAGAAATGCTTTTATTTTTCCGAGATAAAGTATATGTGCTCTTAATTTTTTTGATTTTTTACTCAATTCTTTAGAAATAAATCTTATCATTGTGTTTGAGATTCCCAATTCTGAAAAAGATGCAAAAATAACAATTGTAGATAAAGCTAAAGAATAAAGTCCGAAAAGTTCTGGCATTAAAAGTCTTGCAAGAATTATTGTAAATATAAAAGAGCCACCTTTAGCGGCAATATTTGTAAGAGTCTGATAAATAGAGTTTTTTATTGCCAAACCAGAGTTTCCAGAAAAATTTCTTTTTTTTATTCTTAACCATATCTCTTTTAACTCTGATTTTTCACATTCTAGTTCTTTTTCTATTTTTTTAGATATAGCCATTAACAAAAGAGAGTTTTGGTGTTTTTATTATTTGTGAAAAAGAAAACTTAAAATTTAATCACTTATTTTTCTTATGATTTCTGCGAAAGCAGGTCGTGTGATTAAAATTCCAACTGTTACACCGATTATTGTTGTTAAAGCAAATCCCTTAAGCATTCCTGCTCCTGCCCAGAATAAAGGAAGCATTGCTGCTACAATTGTAAAGAAAGCACCAATTATAATAAAAAATGCTCTTTTTATTCTCTCTTTCAAACTTATATGGCGGTTAGAGACAGATTCATCTAAAATAAGTATCTGGTCATTTATACCTGTTCCCATTCCTGCAATTATTCCTGCAATACTTGGAGCATCAAGATTCCAGCTTATGAAAGCAGCTACACCTAATGTTATGAAAGCTTCTGAAAACATTGTCAGAATAACAGATAAGGTTATTTTGATTCTGCGATATCTTACAAAAAGAATAAGTGAAATTATTGCAAACACAATTGCTCCTAAAATAATAATATTCTTTGTAAAGGTTTCTCCAAGTGTTGGAGAAATTGTATCTAATTTGACTATTTCTAATTTGTATGGAAGACTTCCTGTAATCAAAATTGTCTGTAATTTTTTCATGGAGTTTTCAGCATCTTCATATGCTTCTTGCTGTGTTTCGCCAACTCCTGAACCCGAAATAGCAACCTGAGTTGTAACTCTTCCTTGCAAATCTTTTCCAATAAACAAACTATCAACCAATTGGTCATCAAGATAAAGATCTAATTTTTCAGATAGATATTCTGGATTTTCTAAACTAATTGAAAGATTTTTTGTTATCTCTGCATGCCTCTCAGCTGCTTCTTGGCTTAGAAATATTGAGAACCTAAATGTGCAAGCATAGCCATCTCCTGAAGCAGCGCATCTTTCAATATATGCGTCTTGTCCTCCTCGACTTACAGAAGCTATGTCTTTTTCTCCGCCTATGAAAACAGTTTCATTTCCTATTTTTGCTTCAAATTTTCCTTGGCTTGAAAGCATGTCCCTTAAATCAGCTGGAGTAGCACCTGCTATTTCAACAACCATAAAATTATTTCCTTCTAAATCAAAAACAGGATAAACCTGAACATCTAGCAATCCATAAACATTAAGTCTATTGCTTACAACAGCCACTAAATCATTTATCTCAGATGAAGATAGGTCTCTATCCTGGGCTTTAACAAATGCTCTTGAGCCACCTGATAAATCTAATCCTGTTTTTAGATTTGATTTAGGAATCTCTGAAACAATTATCTCAGGAGAACTATTGGAGAATAAAATAAACTCTCCTTGATCTGTAATTATTATTGTTTTTAGATTCTCTTCAGAATAATTTTTGATTGAAAAGACATTTCTAAAATCATCTAAATTAGCAATGGTTTTTCCATCTATAGAAGTGATTATTTGTCCTTGCCTTAATCCGCTTTCAAAAGCAGAAGAATTAATCTCTACACTTCTTACATAAACTCCTTTTTCAAAAGCTTTCCAGGGAGCAATTGACAAAGATGCTAAAAAAAGCACAAGTATCAATATCCAAACTCTTAAACCTATTTTCATTTTAATTTATTCCTTTTCTTCTGCAATATTCTTTAATTATACTGGCGTTTGTAAACCAGGTGTTGATTAAATCAGCACAAAGTCCTAAAGCTAATATTAAAAATATCTGTCTAAATGAATCAGGTAAACCTGTTACAAGAAAAAATGCAGGTAAAACAGCTATCAAAGCTGTTAAAGTCATAAAAGAACCGGTCTTAAATGCTCTGAAAATTCTAGAATTTAATGCCCCTTCTCTTGCTTTTAATGCTCTTGAAGTCAATAGAATATCTGTATCAACAGAATAACCAACAAGCATCAAAAAAGCAGCTATTCCTGCTGCTGATAACTTTATTTCAAAAATATTAATCAAGGCAAGAGGCATGGCAATATCTGCAAAAATTGCAAAGATAACTGCAATGCTTGGAATAACAGTTCGAAACATTATTAGAATAACAATAGACATTAAAACAAAAGAGAGTATCAATGCAAAAATCAATTGCCTATAGAACTTCTGGCTTAAAGATGCACCTGTAAATTCAATACTTGAATTTTCTTCATTCAAAGAATATTCTAAAATATTCTCAATTTCGGATTGCAATTCTTCTGGACTCGCAGAACTCTTAACTATTAAAGCAATTTGTTTTCTTGTTGTGACATCTTCTAATTGAGTAAAGGATACATCTGGAAATTTCTCTTTTAAAGAATCTTCAAGTTGGTTTTGCGCTATTTCTCCATTAAGAGTTATAGATGTTCCTCCAGATAAAGAAACATCTTTGTAGATAATATCTCCATTTTTAGCATAAAAAAAGCCTAAATAAGCTAATGATGCTAAAAGAAGTACAATCGGAATAAAAAAGAACGCTCTATAATATTTATCATAATTAAAATTAGCAAAAAGCTTCTTTTTTTCTTTTGATGCTTCTAATTTTTTTTCTTCTGTCATTTTTCTAAATGCGCCGGCCGGGAGTTGAACCCGGGTCAACTGGTCTCTTCGCAAAAATGAATATGCAATATGATTCTACATGGAAGCCAGTGATTCTACCGTTAAACTACCAGCGCCTATTTAATCTTATTGAGATATTATGTTTTAAATCTTACGAAAATAGAAAAAATCTTAGAGTATGGAAAATGCGCTCGGTAGGATTTGAACCCACGACATCAGGATTAGGAATCCTGCGTTCTATCCGGACTGAACTACGAGCGCTTTCTCATCCAGTTAAGATAAATCTTATGCAGGAGGGAGGATTCGAACTGAAAACCACCAGCGGGTTTTCGATCCTGCGACCATCGAATCCTTATGCAGGAGGGAGGATTCGAACCTCCGAACTCACTAAGAGAACAGCTCTTGAGGCTGTTGCGTTTGACCACTTCGCTACTCCTGCGCTAATTTTAAGACTTATAGACAATATAAAAAGCTTTAGAATAAAATCCAAAATTTCTCAGCAGCCTCCATGTTTATGAATAAATATGCAAAACAAAAGATTTAAATAGTATTATGAATATGTATTCATAACTAAATAACAATATAGGAGGATAAAAATGCCTAGATTTGATGGAACAGGACCTCAAGGATTAGGGCCTTTAACTGGAAGAGGTTTAGGGCCTTGTAATAAAGGAATGCGTAGAGGAGCTGGAAGAGGATTTGGCAAGAGTTTTGGATATGGATATGCTGAATCTGTTGTTATAACTCCTGAAAATGAAAAAAAGCTTCTTGAAGCTGAACTTAAAGAAATTGAATTAGAAAAGCAAGAAATAGAAAAAAGACTTAAAGAAATTAAGTAATTCTTGCTTTTCTTTTATTTTTAATAAGATTTATATAATTATGAATATTAATTCATATATGGTAAGACCTCAAAGAATTAGAAATATTTTTTTTCAGCCAAATGTAACTTACTTTAAACCAGCTGGAATTCCTCTGGTGAATCTAAAAGAAATTGTCTTAAGTTTTGATGAAGTAGAAGCTATGAGATTGGTTGATTTTGGAGAAATGGAGCAAAACGCAGCTGGAAGAAAAATGAAAATAAGTCAATCTACATTGTCGAGATTACTTAAATCCGGAAGAAAAAAATTAACAGATGCTATAGTTAATGGACAAGCTATTAAAATTCAAGGCGGAAATTTTAAGATAGCAAAATAAAATGCTACATCAATTTGAAAATGTTGAGGAAATGAAGAATGCGCTTGTCTCTGCAAAAATAGAAAGAGATGTTGATTCTGTACTTAAATTGGATTTGCCTTTTTTTGATTATGATGATAGGCTTTCAATTATTTATTTTCCTCTTTATGGAGATAATGCAAAAATTCTCGCTGCAATAACGAAAAAAGATACCTTTATTTGTATTCCGTCCAATATTAATAATTCTCTTAAGAAATATCGAAATTTATTAAAAAAGAAGGGGGGTGAAAGTACTCTGATTACTTTTCTTATGCTCAAAGCTACACTCAAAAATTATTCTGAGCAATTTCTGAAAATAAGAGATATTATGGATGGTTTGGAAACACGCCCGGTTATAGATAAAATTGAGGAGGTCGGTTTAGCATTAAGAAGATTAACTGATAAGATAGAGGGGCTTGTAGAGATAATAATTGTTCTAAAACAAAAAGATGTTAAGCAATTTGATATCAAAATAATTAATTTTGATTACGAGATTTTAAGTACAGAGGCAAGATATTGGTTAGAAAGATGCAGAAGCCACATATATCGGATTGCATCATTGAGAACTCGATCAGAAATGCAATCAAATAAAGAGTTGAATGACACTATGGGCCGCCTTACAGTGATAATAACCATTCTAACAATTGTCAGCATTGTCGTAGCAATTCCAGGAACAATAGGAGCTATCTTTGGAATTCCTGCGCTATCAGAGGTTTATTTCAGATCGCATACAAATCTTCTTGTTGCTGTGCTTGTAATTGCTACCTCTCTTTCAATAATTCTTGGATTTGCATATTGGAAATCTCTCGGCCTCAAATATAAAAACAACAATTCTAAAAATTTATAAACCCCTCCCTTCTCTGATTTTTGAGACAGTCATAGTAGGTTGGAAACACCTGTTCCGATTCCCAACACAGAAGTTAAGCTTCCTACGCTACTTGTTTTAGTGTCCTACAAGACGCGAAGCAAGAGTGCTGTCTCGCTTTATTCTTTATTTAAATAACAAAACTTAATAAGATATTTTCTTTATTTGGAATATGATTAAAAGCGATTCTCGAAAAAAAATTTCTTCTAAAGAAGCTCGAGAAAAAATTCAGAATTTTTTTAGTAGTTTAAATAACAGAACTCCAAAAGAAATTAAAAAAATCAAAAGACTTGCCATGAAGCATAATCTTAAATTAAAAGATAATAAAAAAAATTTTTGTAGAAAATGCCTTTCTATTTATAAAAATCCAAAAATAAGAATTAAAAGAGGTATAAAAAATATTGAATGCGAAACTTGCGGTTATATTTCGAGATGGAAAATTAAGAAATCGTATTAGGATTTCTTGAACTTACTTATTAACTCAAGATAATCTTCTTGTCCGAGAAACATTGATCTGCAACAATATCTTTCTAATTTAAGGTCGTCGAGAATTTTTTTAGGTTTTTCTCCTGCAGAAACTCTCTTTTGAAATTCTTCCCATAAATGGCCGATTGGTTTTCCGCAGCTAAAACACCGAATTGGAACTATAATTTTAGACTCCTATATGTAAAATATTCAAATTTATCTATCTAAGCAGTATTTGGGTTTATTTATAAATATTGCTCTGGGTGTTTTTCTTCTAAATTTAAGAAATTGTATCTAAAAGTAGGAGCAAATCTTTAAAAACTCAGCAAAACAACAAATAAAAAATAAAAAGAGAACATGGCAAAAAAGTGTATTTATTGCAAAGCTGAAATTCCTGATGAAAGTGTTATTGATTTTTGCTCTAGATGTGGAAAAGGTGTTTGGGGTGAAAAAATGTTTAATACAATTATTAAAAATATGGAAGAAGCTCGAAGCAAGGGAGATTTGGTATCAACTAATCTTATTGGGCCTCCAAAAGAGATTTCCAGAGTATAAAATATCGGGAAATTTTATTATTTCTTTATGAAGGATAGTTTTTTAAATAGGGTAAATTTGAGTAAATTATGGCAGGAGGAAAAAGCTCAAAAACCCGGGGAAAACTGCAATTTAGCAGATATTTCCAGGAATTAAATGAAGGAGATAGAGTTGCTGTAATAAAGGAAAAGTCTATTCCTTCTAGTTTTCCCAAGAGATTGCAAGGAAGAACAGGAATTATAGAAGGTAAGAGGGGAAGAGCCTATATTGTTAAAATAAAAGAAATAAATAGAGAAAAAAGGTTTATAATAGAGCCTATTCATCTAAAAAAAATAGAAAGTAAAAAATGATAACAGAATCAAAACCTCTTAGTATGGCAGAAGTTACGAAATATCTAAAAGAAGATACAGAAAGAGAAGTAGAACTTAAGAAATTTATTAAAAAATTTACAAAAATGAGCCCTGAAAAAGCCAAAGAATTAAGAAAAAAACTTGATGAATTAAACTTATTAAAAATTAAATCAGAATCTATAGCAAAGATAATTGATGTGCTGCCAGATAGTCATGAGAGTTTAAATAAAATTTTAAATGAGATGAGCTTTGATGAAGATGAATCAAACAAAATACTTCAAGTCCTTAAAGAATTCAAATAATAAAATAAATTTTAGTTCATTTTCAGAAGAAAATGACTGAAAAAAATGAGAAAAGAAGATTATGCAATAATATTAGAGTATTTACCTTACGGTTATCCCTTAGAAGGAAAAATGATGCCTTTAGCGCAAGCTATGGGGGAGTTTAATCTCACTCTTTTGGAACTAGTTCCTAGATCTGGAGTTTCTTTGGAGATTGGAGAGAGAGTTTATATTGGTGAAGGAAAGCGGGACAAGATATATTACATTCTTGGAAGGCTAAATCGTGAAAAACTCACTGAACCTGCTAAAAATCAGCTTTCAGGATTTATTTCAAAAATCATTAAGAGCAGAGAAAAGGAGTTTGTTGATTTTTTCAACAAATCCGAAGCAATAAACAAAAGAGTTCATCAGATAGAATTGCTTCCAGGTTTTGGGAAAAAACATATGAAAGAAATTTTAAAGGCAAGAGAAGAGAAACTATTTGAAAGTTTTGAAGATATGAAAAAAAGAATTTCAAATCTTCCTGACCCTGAAAAGGCAATCGAAAAAAGGATAATAAAGGAATTGATTGAATGCGAAAGATATAAATTGTTTGCAAAAGGATAATTTTTCATGGAGCAAAAACAAACTGGAAAACCCGAAGAAAGAAAATATGGAGAGAAAGTAGTTAGAATCCTCTCTGAAGATATAGAAGGAAATGCGAAACTCTATGTGGGACTTACAAAAATAAAAGGTGTTTCGTGGAGTCTTTCCAATGCAATTTGCAATATGCTTAAGATAGACAAAAACCGAAAAATTGGTTCTTTGACAGATGAAGAGATAAAGAAAATAATAGAATTTCTTAAAAACCCCCAATTGCCGAATTTTCTTTTTAACAGAAAATTTGATTTAGAAACAGGAGAAAATAAACATTTAGTTGGAACAAATCTTGAATTGCAAAAAGATTTTGATATTAAAAGATTAAAGAAAATCAAAAGTTATAGGGGAATTCGACATGCTGCTGGACTTCCTGTAAGAGGTCAAAGAACAAAAAGTCATTTCAGGAGAAATAGAAGCAAGAGTATTGGAATTAAAAAGAAAGCTAAAAAATCACCATGAAAAGAAAACACAAGATATATTCTAAGCCAAAAAGACCTTTTGATAAAGAAAGAATCGATGAAGAGGCGGGAATAAAAAAAGAATTTGGTTTGAAAAATAAAAAAGAAATTTGGAGAGCAGATGCAAAAATAAAATTAATAAGAGAAAAGGCAAAAAATCTCATTTCTGCAAGTCCAGAAGAACAGAGAGTTTTGTTTGATGGTTTAAATGCTATTGGATTAAATGTTAATTCTATAGGAAATGTTTTGATTTTAGATAAAAGAGATTATTTGAAGAGAAGACTTCAAACAATTCTTGTTAAAAAAAAGCAGGCGAAAACTGCTAAAGAGGCTCGGCAACTTATAGTTCATAAAAAGGTTTTGGTTAATGGAGGGGTTGTTGATTCTCCGTCTTATATCGTGCCTTTAGATTTGGAGAATAAAATTACAATTCAGAAAAAAGAAAAAATAAAGAAAAAAGAAATTAAATCAGGAGAAACAAGTTAAAAATGGAAACTAGTGAAGAAATTAAAGAAAAATCTCCTAAAGAAAAAAAAGAAAAGAAAAAAGCAGAGGCTGTTGTAGATATTTACCCTTCTTTTAACAATACAATTGTTCATGTTAAAGACATGTCTGGCAAGACTCTTACAAAAGTTACAGGAGGAATGGTTACAAAACATGGAAGACTTAAGGCAAATCCGACAATCGCAATGTTCATAGCAAAAAGAGTTGAAGAAAATCTAAAAGAATTAGATGTAGATTCTTTATATTTTAGAATACGGGCAAAAACAGGCAATCCTGCTCCAGGTCCTGGCGCTAATTCAATAATTAAGAGTCTTTCAAGAGGAGGTTTCAAGATATTGAATATTTTAGATACAACTCGTTTACCTAGAGGCGGACCTAAAAAGAAAGGGGGAAGACGTGGAAGAAGGCCATAATTTAAATACTAAAAATTCAAAAAACTTAAATGAAAAAAATAGAAAAAACTGAAAACTCGCTTGTTTTTATTGCGGATATAGATGAAACAATTGCAAATTCTATAAGAAGATATGCAAACCATATTCCAATTTATGCTGTTGACGAAGTTGAAATTTCTAAAAATGATTCTGCACTTCATGATGAAGCTCTCGCACACAGAATTGGGCTGGTTCCTCTCAAAACAGAAAAATTAGATGAAAAAAAACCAAAAAAACTAAAATTAGAAGTTAAGGGAGAGTGTGTTGTTTACTCTGGAGATTTGAAAGGACAGCCAGAAGTTGTTTATAATAATATTCCCCTCACAACTCTTTCGTCTAACCGAGAACTTAAACTTGATGCTTTTATAAGATTAGGTACAGGAGCAGAGCATTCTAAATTTTCTCCGGGATTGATGTTTTATCGAAATGTTTTAGAGATTACAACAGATAAAAAATTTTACAATGATTTGAAAGCTCTCTGTCCTGGAATTGAAATTGAAGAAAAAGGGAACAAGATTGTTATAAGAGATGATAGAAAAAAAGAAATCGCTGATGTTTGCGAGGGCTTTATAACCAAAAAAGAAGGTGAGATAAAAATTGAAGAAAAAGAGGGGCTTGTTCTAACAATTGAATCTTTCGGACAGATAAGTTCTGAAGAAATCTTCAAAAAATCAATTGATGTTCTAAAAAAAGATCTCGCTTTGCTGAACAAGAGTGTTGAAAAGATTTAAAGGAATTCTGTGTTATAAAAGATTAAAATAAAATGCAGGGGAGTATTTCTGAATTCTGCCACATTTTTCATTGTATTTCAAAATGCGGGAAGAAGGATTCGAACCTTCGTAGGCACTAAGCCACGAGAGCCTTAATCTCGCCCATTTGACCACTCTGGCATTCCCGCCCTATAATTGAAATATAAAGAAGAGGCTTATAAGCATTTTGGCAAAGAAATAAGTAAAGCTTTATAAATAGAGAAAATTTTCAGTTTTTATTCAGCCCTGCGAGTTGACTTAAGCTCGGCGTTAGCAGGAGAATTATTTTCTTCTGTTACTATGCTGTTTGAGAATATCATGAAAACAAAAACAAAAATTAACAAACAAATACAAAAAAAATCACGTAGAGAATTAGTTGATACTATCATTGCAGCTAAGAAAAAAGAAAAATGGTTTGAAGTTGCAAAAATTCTGTCTGGGCCAAGAAGAAAAAATGTGAATTTTAATCTAAATGAAATAGATAAAAATATCAAAAAAGAAGAGATTGTCGTGATTCCTGGAAAAGTTCTTTCTTCTGGAGAATTAAATAAAAAAGTTAAAATAGTCGCATTAAGCTTTTCAGAAAAAGCAAAAGAAAAATTAGAAAAAGCTAAGATTCCATTTTCATATATTATTGAAGAAATTAAAAGAAATCCTGAAGGAAAAGGTATTCAAATATTAAAAAATGAAAATAATTGATGGAAATAATGCTGTTTTGGGAAGACTCGCAAGTTATGTTGCAAAAGAAGCCCTAAGAGGAGAAGAAATAATTGTTCTTAATTGCGAATCTGTTATAATCACCGGAAATAAAAAATTTATTCGTAAAAATTTTGAAGAATCCCGAAGAAAAGTAGGCAGTGGCCAAAAAGGTCCGAAAATATCTAGAGATGCAGAGAAAATAGTAAAAAGAGCCATAAGAGGCATGCTTCCAAATTATCGACGCGGAAGAGGTGCAGTTGCATATTCAAGAATAAAATGTTATATTGGAGTTCCAAAAGAATTTGAAGGAATGAAAAAAATTGTTAGTGGAAAAGAGAAAAAATCTAAATATGTCTATGTAAAAGAAATCGCAAAATGAATAAAATAATTGCGTCTGGAAAAAGGAAAGAAGCTATTGCGAGAACTGTTATTCGTGAAGGCTCTGGACAGATAACAATAAATAAAAAACCCTATCAAACTCTGAATTTCTTTGATAAACTCAAGATTGAAGAGCCATTAAGAATCGCAAAAAATATTTTGGGAAAATTTAATTTTGATGCTAAGATCATAGTCCGAGGAGGTGGAGAGAAAAGTCAAATTGAAGCTTCTCGGCTTGCTTTAGCAAGAGCGATTGTGAATTTTACAAAAAATAAAGACATAGAAAAAGCATTTCTTGAATATGACAGGGGGCTTCTTGTTGCAGATGTTAGAAGAAAAGAGACTTACAAACCAGGAGACAGTAAGGCGAGAAGAAAAAGACAGAAATCTTATCGATAAATCAATCTCTAAAAGACAGTTTTCTTAAAATAGCATTATTTGTTCTTTCAAAAGTTGTAGAATATAAATGATTTGCAAGGACATCTGCGCAATATGTTGCTGTTGGACATTCTGGGCGCTTTATGATTTTTCCTCTTTCATTAAATCTTTTTTTAATAAAATTATCAACAATTACATTTTCAATTCCCCTATAATTTCGAAATTTACTCTTAATTTCTTCTCTATTGCCTGAACTTAGTCGCCCATCCAAATAAATTTTAAGATTTTCAGTAAATACATTTTCTTCCTCCATATAAGAAAAGATAAGACTTGGAATTATTTCAATTAAATTCTCGCTAGAATGGCGATATTTTTCAGATGTTAAAAGCGCAAATCTAAAATCTCTTTCTGAAGAATTTAACCAATCTGTCACGAACTTATAATCTCGATTATTGGGAAATCTCCTTACAAGAGAGTCTTCTAGAAAAAAAGAAAAGGTTGCAATAATAATTTCTCCTTCTGCTGTGCCCGCGTGATTAGAATCATCACCTCCAACAATAAGATATTTTCTTTCTTTAGCCCCTTTTTCTTCAGACATATTTCTACTACAAAATTTTAAGCTATAAAATATTTATTGTGCTGCAAAATAATTTATTTTATTCCTTTTTTCTCCAGCTTGTTTTGAACGTGATTAAATAAAGTGGTTGAAATAAGTGGTTGATGCTCTCCACCATAGATTTGATTATTGAATTTTATCTTGCCTATGTAGGTAAAATTTTTCAGGACTTTCTTTAAACCATTAACAGAAAGCCTATGTTTTTCAGCTAAATTTCTCAGGCTTTTTTCTTCATTTAGAAATTCTTCAAATATTTCTTCTATTTCTTTAGAGTTTTCAGCTGGAATCAATTTTCCTCCAAGAATCTTATATCCCAAGGGGGCGCGGGACATAAGATTTCCCTTAACTGCTTTTTGTATCATGCCTTGTTTTTGTTTCTCTCTAAGATTTTTGCTATAGAGTCTAAAGGTTTCTAAAACTGCTGTATCTATTTTTTCATTTACATATTTATCAAAAACAGGTTTTTCATCTGGTGAAAAAGAAAAACAAATTTCACAAAGAAAGACGTCAAATTTTTTTCTGTTATTTTTAGAATCATATCCGCATTTTTTGCATTTCATTGCTTCAAAAAGATAGTTAACTTTATAAAATTGAGTTCTTTTCTTAAAAATAATTTGATTGCCTTGCGAGTTATTCTAAATATACGAGTAAGGGCTAGACCTGGAGGTTTAAATGAGTAAGAGAATTTACGTTGGAAATCTGCCTTGGAGTGTTATAAAAGTTAGACTTGAAGCTCTTTTTTCTCCTTTTGGAGAAATTGAAGAAGCTTTGGTTATTGCAGACAAGGATGGAAGAAGATCACGTGGTTTTGGTTTTGTTACATATAAGAAAAATGCAGATGCAGATAAAGCGATTAAGGAGATGAATGATAAGGACGTTGAAGGAAGAAAACTTGTTGTGCGAGAAGCTAAACCTTTAAAGGAAGAAAGATAAAAAATTTCAGAGTTAGAAAAAAGAAAATGGAAGAGGTTAATAAAAAGGAGGAGAGATAATTAGATGAATTCTGCAGTAATTTTAGTTTTGGTTTTGATTTGGTTTTATCTAGGTTATAAAATTTATGGAAGATTTATAGAAAAAAGACTTAAAATTAATGATAAGAATATTACTCCTGCTGTAAAACAAAAAGATGATGTTGATTTTTCTCCAGCAAAAAAACCTCTTTTATTTGGGCATCATTTTGCTTCAATTGCAGGGGCAGGCCCTATCATCGGCCCAATTCTCGCTATAAGTTATTTTGGTTGGCTGCCTGTTGTTTTATGGATAACTTTAGGTTCTGTTTTTATTGGAGGTGTTCATGATTTTGTTTCTCTTGTGGCTTCTGTTAGAGATAAAGCAAAAGGGGTTTCTACTATTGCTAAAGAATATCTAAGTTCAAGAGCAGGAACATTTTTTGGAATTATGGTGTTTATTACTCTTCTTCTTATAATTACTGTTTTTAGTGTTTCTGCAGCAGAGAGTATTATTGCACGACCAGATTTAATAATTCCTTTGCTTACTGTTACAATCACCGCAATTATTCTTGGATTTGGAATTCAAAAATTAAAATGGAATTATAAAATTTCTACAATAGTTGCGATAATTATTGTTTTCGCCTCGATATGGATAAGTGTAAGAATTCCAATTAGTTTTAATCTGGAACCAATTTTATTAAAAAACATACTTATAACCGTTATTCTTTTGTATGCTGGAATTGCATCTGTTGCTCCGATTTGGATTCTTCTAAGGCCTCGAGATTATCTAAGTTCAATACAGTTAATGCTTCTTCTTTTATTGGGTGTTGTTGGAATTATTATTGTAAATCCCTCTATTAATGCACCAATCACAATAAGTGGAAGCGGATTTTCTTTATGGCCGATTTTATTTATTACTGTTGCATGTGGTGCTATTTCTGGTTTTCATGCATTAATTTCATCAGGAACAACAAGCAAACAATTGCATAAAGAATCTCATGCTAAATCAATTGGTTATGGTGGAATGATCTTAGAAGGAATTTTGGCGATTGTTGTTACTCTTGTTGCAGTTGCTGGATTAAGCTGGGGAACAGGCGAAGGTAGTTTTCAATTTGCATTAGACCAGGGATGGATAGTTTTATTCTCTTCTGGCTTTGGAAATATAATTGGAAGTTTAGGAATTCCTTTGATTACCGGAACTATTGCTGCTTTGCTGGGTGCTTTTATGGTTAATCAATTCATACTCACCTCTGTAGACACTTCCGCAAGATTAAATAGGTTTTTAGTAGCTGAAAAATTTCCTAAAATATTTAAAAAAGCAAACCTAAAAAATCGTATTTTAATTGCAATTATCATTCTTCTTCCTGCCTGGCTTTTAGCAGTTACACATAGTTATGACACTTTGTGGAGACTTTTTGGAAGTTCTAATCAATTAATTGCAGCTATTGCAATGATGGTTGCAGCTTCTTTCTTTATCTCTAAAAAAACAAAGATTAAATTCATTATAATTCCTGCGGTTTTTATGCTTATCACGACAATTGGCGCATTGTTATATCTGACATTTAGAACCGGCGGATATTTGAGTGAGGGAAATTTAATATTAATGGTAATTTCTTTGCTAATGGTTGGACTTGGCGTCTTTGTTGCAAAAGAGGGTTTTTCTGTCTTAAGAAACAGAAGAGTTGATCCAAAATGATATTTTCTGAACTTAATGAAGTACGAATTAAATTTGCGCATTTTTTAAACACCATTATTTTAGATAGAGGGATTCTATCTTTTGATATAAATCACATACTTCATTTTCTTACAGGGGGTTTGTGGATGTTTTTTCTTTTAAAAATAAAATTTTTTAAGAAATTAAAAACAAAAGAAAAATTTCTCGTTGTTTTTTGCATATTGGTTTTATGGGAGGTTTTTGAGTTATCTTTTATAGTAACCGGTACACGATTGTTTATGAAAGAGAGTAATGTAAATATTTTTTGGGATGTTGCTTTAGGAATGCTTGGGAGTTTTTTGGTTTGGAAATTTAAGAAAAAATAATTATTCGCAATTTTCTGGAAGATAATAAATTACTTCTGGATTCTGACAGGCAAAACAAGAATTACTAAAGGTTTGCTTTAAAGGCATTCCGCAAACAGGCTGGTAAAGAGTTATGCATGCTTCTACTTGCCTGTCGGTTGGTTTACAAACATCTTTTTGAGTTGTTGTTCCTAATTCACAGCCGCAACCAGTTGCGTCATAAAAAGGAGTTTTATCTTCAGAACAAACAATTTGAAGTATTTTGCAATCTTCTGAATTAAGACTTTGATATTCTCTTAAACTCTTTTCCCATTCGCGAACGCAGGCACTAATTTCTTCATTCCAGCTATAGCCTGCAGCAATTAAACATCCATAAGAATCTCTTTGACCTCCGAGAGAGATTTCTTCAACGAATAATTCTCCTTCTGGAGTTCGACATTGTCGAGGGTAACTTTCCGCGACAGGATAACCTGCAGCAACACATTCATCAAAATTTGAAATTTCTTTGGAAGGGGGAATATTATTCAAAAAAACAACGAGAAGGACTAAACTTACTGCTAGAATAATCAAAATTAAAAATCTTTTTTGGGAATTCATGAAAATTAAACTTTCTTGGACTTTATAAATTTATTTTGATTTTTTTTGAATAATTCTTTTTGATTGATAAACATAATAATTATTGCTCCGATAATAAATGTCCAATGTACAATAAATGCGAAAACTATGCAAATCAATGCAATAATTGAAAGAAAAACAACTTTTTTATTTATTTTTTTATTTTGTTTGTTTCCTGTTTTTTTATTCATTTTAAAGCCCGGGTAATATTCCTAACTCTTTAAATTCGCGAACTACTTGGTTATTACTTTTAAAATGAATTCCATGCAGCCCCATCTTTTTGGCTCCACTAACATTTTCAAGTCTATCATCCACGAAAACTGCTTCTTTTGAATTGATTTTCATTCTTTTTAAAGTAATCAAATATATTTTTTTGTTTGGCTTCCGGGATTTTGCTTTATAAGAGTAAACCCGAATATCGGCAAAACTCTTGAATCTGTATTTTTTAGCTAGATATTTTTCGTGAAGTCTTCCTATATTTGAGATTAAGGCAATTTTATATTCTTTTTTTAAATTTTTTAAAAGTAAAATTAGTTCTTTATTCGGCCAGAAAATTGTATTCCATAATTTTTCAAATTTCTTCAGTGGAATTTTTTTAGGATTAATTTTAAGAGACCTCGCCATAATGCCCCAATAGATTTGGGGTGATTTTGCTAACTCATAAGAATTTGTGAATTTGTTTTTACTTCCATTTAGAATATTAAAAATTTTTTTGGGAGAGACTCTTATAATTTTTGACATTTCTCTAGCTGCGATCATGTGGTCGTAAAAAACAACAACACCTCCAACATCAAAAATTAACGCTTTTATTTCTCTTTTTTTGTTTTCCATACAGCTATTAAAAATAATATCTGTTTTTAAGGGTTTTGTGAAAAACTCTTTATTCTAAAGATATTTGAAAACACCAATTTTTTTTATAAAAATCTTGAATAAGAAATTCTATATCTCTTTTGGGGCCTTCAATAAGATACGCAGAAAGAAATCTTTTTTCTTTCTTATTCAGATTTAGATTAAGTAAATTAAACCGAGTGCAGTGTTTTGAAAGTAACTTCGTTAATTCTTCTTTGTTTATTTTTTTATTGCAAATAATGGTTATTTTTTTTCGATAAGAGCCAATTCCTTTGAATTCAAGATATTTATCCACAATAACAATAATCCATGCAAGAGAATAAATTATCAATCCGTTAAGATAGCTTCCAATTCCGATAATTACCCCGAAAATTGCAAAAAACCATATGCTTGCTGCAGTAGTGAATCCAAAAATTTTATCAGAAGTCCTTATTAATGCTCCTGCTCCTAAAAAACCAATTCCGGTGATTATTGCTCCAAGAAGAGGTAATGAAGAAGGAATTCCTATTTCTTCGGCAACAATTGATAATCCGCATGCTCCTAAAGCTACAAGCATAAATGTTCCAAAGCCAATTGGTTTGTGGCTTCTCTGTCTTTGTAAACCGTAAATGAAGGTTAATACAAAGACCAACCCTAATCTTAAGATTACTTCGCTAAGTTCCATTTTATTGCACTTTTTATTTTGCTTTTATTTATAACACTATACTGACTTTTTTAAGTGATGAAATTAAAAAGAATTAAATTAAACGCCCTCGCACCATTCACATTTTTTTGACGGGCATTCTTTTTCTAATAAAGAAATAGCTTCATTCCAGACTCTTTCTGCATTTTTTATATTAATTGAAATTTTTTTGAGAGTTGTGTCGAAAATTATCTCTCCTGTTAGTAAAACCTCTTTAGGAACATAAAAAAGCAGAAATGCGAAATCCTCTGTTTCATATCCGTTTTTTCTGAGCAAGAAATTATAAACATCTAATTGAAGCTGGTAATGTTCCTGAGTATCGCTTTTTACTGCATATCCCCTTGTTTTGTAATCTAAAACAATTAATTTTTTATCTCTCACAAGAAGATTGTCTATTGCTCCGTGAAGCTCGTTTCTGTTTTTATCTCTCCATAATATTCCTTTTCTATTATCTTGCCAAATTTGAAGAAGGTTTTTATTCTCGAATAATTTCATGTCTGCGCAATTTGAATTTTCGCAAAGTTCCGGAGGAAGCGCGTTTTTTTCTCTAAAATTATTGAAATGGATTTTTAGAATTCTATCCATGCCATTTGGAAGACTTGGAAATATAGATGCCGGACGTTTCCAAACCCGATGTTTTTCCAGCCAAAAACATCTTGGACAGTCTTTCATTAGAGAAAGCGATGTTGGCGAAAGTTTGAATGGCATCTTTAATTGGAGTATTTTATAAAAATTCAAAGAAAAGAGATTATAAAAAAGTTTGCTGCGAATTCTTCGTTAAAAAAGGTTTTTTCAATTAGAAAAGAATTACAATCAGAATAGCTAAAATAGCCATGTTTGCAAAGTCAGCTAGAGATGTTGTCAGCGGTATCAAAAAATTATCAGGATCTAATTTTTTTCGATATAAATAAATTCCGGAAAAAATTGCTATAAAAAATAAGACATTTGTAATAACCACCATATCAATAAGCACAATAAAAAAGACTTTTGCTGCTATTTTTATGGAAATTCCATCTGGAGAAAAATATGTGATTCCCACCGCAATTAAGGAGCTTGCAATCGCGCTCAAGACAGTAAGCACTGTTATTTGAAAAAATAGTTTTTTTAATTTTGGAGTTTGCCACCATTTTTCCTTTATTTGTTTTTCGTAAAGCATTGTTGCGAATCTTGAAGAAATTACTACTCCGTAATTTCCGATCATATTATTTAGAGTAGGTAAAAGAATAAGGAGTGGCATTATTGAAAGAAATGCATTTCTAACCTGTTCTAAAGCAAAACCTCCTAATGAGCTTATAACAGAAGCTAATAAGAGAATCTTTAAACTCTCTTTTATTATTGTTTGCGGAACATTTGATTTTGGTCCGTACTCTTTAATATAAAAAAGAGTTTTCTTGGATATTTTATATTTTTTATGAACCTTATGAGCCTCTAAATTAATTTTTTTTCTTTTCAGAAGAATAATTTTCTTAAGGTGAGCTGGTGCTTTTTGAAGTTGTTTCTTGAATTCGAGATGGTTTTTTTTATTCATTTTAGATTACACTAATAAAAAAACAACTATGAGGAGGGAAATTATGCTTGTTACATCTCCGATTGTTGTGACAAAGGGACCCATTATGTTGTCTGGATCGTGCCCTTTTTTAAAAATATAAATTGTAGCGAGGAGGGTTAGGGGAGTTAAAAGAAAATTCGAGATTAGTCCTGCTAAAAAAGGTATCAGAATTATTAGCGGAGTCAGAACTCCCATAAAAAAATAATTAAAAATAAAGGCAATTAATCCAAGAATCAGTGAGACAATTATTCCTAAAGTAAATGAGCCGCGAAGATTTCCTCGAATTAATTTTGTATGTATCTTGTTTGGATCTATTACTTTAAGAAATAGTCCTGAGCTTATCCTAGAGGCAAGAGTTCCGCTTATGTTTCCTCGCATTGCCATAAAACCCGGAAGAATTATGAGCATTCCCGGTACAAGAAAAATTCTGTCTGTATATATCGCAAGAACAACTCCTGCGATTAACCCGCCAATAATTGCAAAAACTTGTGCTGAAAAAATCTCTTTAAAACTTTTATCAAATAATTTGCTAATTCTTTCTCCCATTTTTCCTCTTTTTTCACATATAACAGGATTTTTTCTTATAAAAAGTTGTCGGAAAAAGGGAATAAAGCAATAAGTATTAAAAGAGGGGTTTCTTTTTTTGAGAATGTTAAAAGAATTGATTTTGGGATTTTTTCTTTTTATTTTGTTGGATTTTATATTTTTGGGAATTTTTGCTAAAAAATTATACAAAAAAGAATTGGGAAAATTAATGAAAAAGAAAATTAATTATGGCTTGTCTCTTTTAGTTTATGCTCTTCTTTCTTTAGGGATCTTCTTTTTTGTTTTGAGGGAAGGAAAGATTTTAGAAATTTTCTTAAGAGGATGTATTTTCGGACTTGTTGTTTATGGGGTTTATGATTTAACAAATTATGTCACACTTGCTAATTATTCCTTTAAAATCACTTTAATAGATATCCTTTGGGGAATTCTTGTGTGTGGAATTGTGAGTATTCTTGTGCTCTTGCTTTAAATTCTAGATAATTTTTCCTGGATTTTATCAAAAAGCTCTTGAGAAATAATGCTTTTATGTTCTCCAGGAGATTCTTCATTGGCAAATTTTACTTTTCCAAGATAAGTTGTGTTTTGCAGGAGTTTTTTCATGCCTGCGGTAGTCATGCCATAATTTTTTGCTAATTTTGTTAGAGAGATGGTTTCATTTAGGAAGGTATTATAGATTTGCTTTACTTTTTCAGATTCTTCTTCATGAACTACCAACTTTTTGTTTATCAAAGTATAACCTTTTGGTGCTTTTGCTATAAATCCCCCTTCTTTTGCTTTTCTTTGCATTCCGAACCGGGTTCTATCTCCAATTACATTTCGTTCAAATTCTGCAAAAGCACTGATAATATGAAACATAAGCTTCCCAGAAGCACTGGTTGTTTCTATTCTGTCTTGCAGGCTTACAAAATCTATGCCCCATTCTTTAAGTTTGTCTATTGTAAGAATAAGATCCTTAAGACTTCTAGAAAATCTGTCTAATTTGTAAATAAATATTGCTGAAAATTTTTTAGCTTCTGCATCTGATAAAAGTCTTGCCATCTCTGGTCGTTTCAAATCTTTTGCTGATTTCCCCTCGTCTCTGTAAATTGCATGAATTTCATAACCAAGAACTTGAGCATAATTTTTTAGAGCTTCTTGCTGAGCATTTAATGAAAATCCTTGCTGAGCTTGCTCTTGAGTTGAAACTCTCACATATATTGCAGCTAGGGGCTTGTTGGATGCCATTTTCTTGTTTGCCCTCTTTATTTATGTAAACTTAGGGCATTTCTTGACTAGTTCACGTTTATTTAGGGCACCCTAACTATATAAATTTTGCTAAAAATTCGTTTATTTTCTACTTTTTTGGCATTAAGATAGTAATTGAAGGGCTCCAATTACAATAAAATAGATCCCCACAAAATATCTTAAAAATTTTGGAAAAGCTAAAATCAAGATTCCAAAAATTAAAGAAACTATCCCTGTACCAAGAGCAATTGTTGTTGCCATATATTATTATAACAAAGGGGGTATTTATTTTTTGCTCTAAATGTGCACTTAGGTTGGCTTAGTTATTTTGCTCCTGCTAAGCTTGTTTTAATGTCGCCATAAGGTGCTTTGATATTAATTATAAAAAATTAAAAAGAATTAGAAAGAAAAAATAAAATTTATTTCTTTTTTCGAGTATATTTGTAATTTCTCATCAGCTTGCCAATACCTATGACTAAAACACCAATTGCGATTAACCAATCTGATGTTACGTTGCCAATAGGAAGGCCAATCAAAGGTAATACTAGCAAAACACCGATAATTGTTACAGCCCATGCAGTTAATTTTGCCATGTGACACCTCCTTCTTTTTATTAAGAAATTTAATGATTATAAATCTTTCTCTGATAAAAATAATTTAAAAAATTATGAAAATTACTGCTAAAAAATTTTTATTTATTTGATTTACCCCCTGGTTGTGCACTAAGGTTATCTTAATTAACATAAAAAAGAATCTCTTAGAGTTTGTTGATGCCCGGCGCTAAAAGAGTGTTTAAACAGGCTGTTTGGGTGTTTGATGGTGTTTAAACAGGCTGTTTGGTGGTGTTTTTTGGTGTTTTTTCCAGAAGAAGCAGAGGGGCTTCGACACATTTTTTGGATGTTTGCGAAAAAAAGAGTGATTGTTTTTTAGACAAAAAACAGAAATTTGGCGTCGAAAAAGAAAAGATTTTTAAATAAAGAAAGATAGATAATATTATGTTT
>VGKR01000002.1 GCA_016866915.1 Candidatus Pacearchaeota archaeon | reverse complement strand
GGTTTTTTCAGCTTATATAATGAATCCAGATGGAACAAATATGAGAAGAGTTTTGAACCCTTTAGACCCCGAGTTTAGAACAATGAATCCTAATTGGTCACCTGATGGAGAAAAAATAATATTTACTTATTATGATTTATCTGTTGCTGGAATTGGATATGTTAATTCAAGTGATATTGGGGGAAGCACATTTAATTCTGTTTATGAGGAGCCTTGGGCAAATAGTTTGCCAAGAGGACCACCTTGTTATTCACCTGATGGAGAAAAAATAGTTTTTTATCGCACAGGAGATGGAGAAATCTATTTGATGAATTCAGATGGAAGCAATTTGGAAAACCTGACAAATCATCCTGCAAGAGATGCACTACCAATGTTTTTACCTGATGGAAGAATTTTATTTGTTTCTGACAGAGCAAATCCAAATCAGATTCCTATACAACATGATTTATGGCTAATGAATGCAGACGGAAGCAATCCAATAAGATTAACATTTGAACAAGGAGTGGAAGTTGACCCAATGGTTTCTTGTGATGGAAAATATTTGCTTTTTGTGCATGACATTGATATGTCTAATCCTCAAATTTACATCACAGAATTTACAAATGCTTGGGACAGAACCAAATGGACTCAGCTTACTACACAAGGTTCAAATTCACACCCGACATGGAGACCGAAGAAAGAAGATTAGATATTAACATTTTTAAATAAGAAAGTCTTGGATTAAATGATGGTAAAAAGAGGAAAATCGAATTTTATAAAAATAAATGAAGAAGAAATTGTTTTCTCAAAAAAAGGTTTGTCAAATATTGTGGCAACCTTGTTGATAATTCTTCTTGTTATTGTTGCTGCCGGAATAATCTGGGTTGTTATCAGAAATGTTGTTCAAGAAGGCTCTGAAAGCATTGAACTTGGAAAATTCACACTTGACTTGCAGATTGAAAGAGCTCAGATTCAAGACGGAGATGTGACAGTTGTTGTTGTGAGAAGAAATCCTGGAAAAGGTGATTTCATTGGAATGAATTTTATTTTTTACGATGGTGAAAATACAGAAATAATAAGAGAAGACACGATTTTAAAAGAAACAGAAGTAAGAAGTTTTACTTTTACTTTAACTCAAATAAGCACAAGCAATTTAAAAACAATTTCGATTGCACCTATTTTCAGATTAAGTTCTGGAAAAGAATCTGTTGGAGATGTTACAGGAATTTTTGATGTCAGCAGAGGAATTCAAATAGGGACAGAAGAACAAGAGCCTCAGACTAATTTTGAAATACTTGGATTTAGAGGCACAGGAACAGTTGATTATACTATAAGCGGTGGACAAGGACAGATAAATTTCACAAGAGCTATTGTTGAGCCTTTGGATGTTTTGCCAGGACATATTCAAACATTTACAGTTCATATAGCATCCACATATCCAATAATTAGTGTTACTTCTTTTACTCAATTAGATAATAGCAACTCAACCCTGATTTTTGAAAAAATCTCAGAAAATGAAATCTGGTCAGTAAGCTGGATTGTAGATGATGTGCATACAACAACATATCGAACAAGTATCACTGCAACAGATTCAGAAGGAAATTCAGATTCAGTAAGTTTGACATGGACAGATTCATGCCAAGCTGCAATTGCACATGGAGCAGATAGAACAATTTCTACTAATTGCACTACAGGAGCAAACAGTATTGGCGGACTTGATGGGGGAAGTTTGACTATTGCTGCAGGTGTAACAATGACTATAGATTCTAATTCAACTTGGGCATTTAATGATGGAAAATCAATTACTTTAGTTGGTGGGAGGATTTCGATGGGGGGTGGTTCTATTAGTAAGGGATATCTTCATTATTATGATGCAGACGGAGATGGTTATGCTCCTAACACAACAGTTTTATTCAGCGCATCCTCTTCTCTTTCAAATGCAACTCGGGCGAAAGATATGACAACACTGCCTACTTCTAGTGCTTATACTATTGATTGCTGTGATACAGATGCAAACGCGCGCCCATATCAAGAAAACTATTTCACAACACCAAGAATTGGTTGCGGAGGTTATAATTATAGCTGTAATCCTTGGTCAAGTGTTCCTACGAAAGAATGGACTGTTATAGGAAACTGTTATGTTTGTTGGTGGGATTCTCCTATGTTATATTGTGATTTCACTGCATCTGGAGCAATTGGGTGGGATGGTTCACCTGTCCCTGATTGCGGAGTGAGCACAAATTATATCACTGATCCAGGATTACCTTGTGATCAAAGAAGAGATTTTGGAGAAGCAGTTTGCTTGACAGATTGTTATCATGCTACAATTGAATCAAGAACTCAAGCTTGCAGATAAAAATTATTTCTATACGGAAAACATTAAATATTATAATTTATTGATATTAACAGTTTGTCATTAAAGATATAAATAAAAAGAGTTTGAATTGCTGAGAAGTTAATTGCATACGAAATATACAAAATAAATCAATTCAAATTAAAAATTAAATCAATTAAAAAATAAAGTGAAAAAATTTTCATCTAAATTATCTTTGATATTTTCCAAGCCTTTGGCAATTATTCTTTTGATTGTTTTATTATCAATTGGCATTGCTTATGCTTTTGATGTTTTTGTTGGCGGAAGTGAAAATGTTGCAGTTGGAAAAGGACTTATTGGACACTGGACACTTGATGGAGAAGATTATAATTCAGCGACAAATCGAGTTACAGATAGAACACCTTATTCAAATCACGGAATCAATTACGGAGCGACTTTGGCAACAGACAGATTGGGAAAGAGTGAAGGAGCTATGGGGTTTGATGGTGTTGATGATTATATTGATTTGTCTGGAAAAGCCTTGGATAATCCCAACACATACAACGGTAAAGCAACTGTTTCTCTTTGGATAAAACCAAATGAACATAACAATGGTTTTGCTAGATATATAGCAGGTTTTCATTATTGGATGGTTAATTCAAATGGAAAATTGCAAAACATGGTGAATAAACCTAGTTATGGAGTTAATTATTGGCTTTACGGAACAAAGACAATTCCTATTGGAGAATGGACGCATGTAGTATATCAATTAGAAAATAATGTTGCTGTTAGATATTATGTCGATGGTGTTTTAGATGCTCAACATGAAAATAGTTCATTGGAAATTGTAAGTTATTCTACTTTATCAGCTGTAGGGGCTATTTACAATGATTTCTTCAATGGCTCCATCGAAGATGTTCGCATCTACAATAGAATTCTGTCTGAAGATGAGATAAAGTTACTATATGAGTCATATAATCCGGCAATGGAAACAGCTTCAACAGAAGGCGGATTGATTGGACACTGGAAAATGGATGAAGCTGGATTTGTGGAGTATACTGAGAATCTTGTTCCCTATACAGACTATTCAGATAGAACTTATAATCAGGAATATGAGGCAAGTTGTTGGGGAGGTGATTTGGGCACAATGTATTATTATTCAAGCGGAGGCTATAATAATTTACCTTATAAGAAAATGATAAAAACAGCAGGTGGAACAGGGGGGTGCTATCATGACAATCATTTAGGAATAACAATAAAAAATAACACTGTTTATACAGTTAGCGCATGGATGAAAGCAAATCAGAGTGTAACAGTTAATGGTTATGCTTTGGATTTAAATCGACCTTCTGATAATGCATATCGCGTTGGTTCAAACATACAATTAACAACAGAATGGCAGAGATATTTCTGGGTTTATTCTGCAGGTTCAGATCATGCGGGAAATTATTGGGCCCGTAATATTATTTATGTTGATGATAATTTACCTATTGAAATTTATTGGTCTGGTTTTCAAGTTGAAGAAAGAAGTTATACAACTCCTTATGTTAATGGAATTAGACAAAGCAAACTTACAGACAATACACCTTATTCAAATTCCGGAACAATTAACGGAACAAATTTAACAACAGATAGATTTGGAAAAGAAAAAAGTGCCGTGATATTTGATGGTGTTGATGATTATATTACATTGGGTGGCATTTTATCAGATTCTCCTTCTGCGAGAACAATTTGTTATTGGTATAATCCTTACACTGATTCTACTATGAGATGGGTATATAAAGGGCAAACCTACGAAACATATACTACGAGCAATAATTTATATTATAGGGGACGCAATTCAACTACCTTTTATACAGCTTCAATTAGCACTGCAGGAACACCCGTTACTTGGAGACATTTTTGTGGTATTTGGAATTCTAATGGAAATCTTAGCGGATATTTAAATGGAAATTATGTCAATTCAATTTTTATAAACAACATTGTTATTGGAGATGGCACTACCTTTTATTTAGGAGGAACAACGCAGTATAATATCAACGGCTCCATCGACGACGTTCGCATCTACAATCGCGCTTTATCTGAAGATGAAATAAAATTATTATATGAATCATATCAGCCCCAGACAACCGTGGGTTCTGCAAACGCTGGTTTGATTTTAGACATGCCTTTGACAAGCAAATGGACAAAAACAGAAACACCGGGCTCTGAAATAATGACAGACAGAACACCTTATTCTAATGACGGACAAAATTATGGTGCAGATGTAGGAAATGATTCAACTGAATTTAATGGCCAAGGAGATATGGTTCAAATCTCAAACTCTTTAGGTATAGGAGATAATAATTTTACATTCAGTCATTGGATTAAAACAACTCAAACATCAGACCAAGTTTATACTATAGGCAATGCAGGCGGGTCATCTGGATATAGATTTGGTATTGGTTCAGGAATAATTATTTTTTTAATTGGAAATTCTTCTAGCTATATTGAATCAAGCTGTGGCAGTACAACTGTCAATGATGGAAATTGGCATATGATTACAGGTGTTTTTGATAGAGGAAATAATTTTTATTGTTATGTTGATGGAATCTCTGCAGGAAATGTTGTTATTCCATTTTATACATCTATGGGTGACTCTGCTCCGGGTTTAGGTGCACCTCCTTGTTGTATTGATTTTAATGGCTCTATGTCTGGACTCCGCATCTACAACCGCGCGCTTTCAGCAGACGAAGTCAAGCTTCTTTTTGATAGAGGAAGGGCCTAGAATTTTCAACAACAAAAATCCTTATAATATATGATTTATTGATTAAAATATGATTGAGAAAAAAAAGAAGCAGAATATTCGAATTATATTTATGTTTTTTTTGTTAATTATATCTTCGATTAATTTTTTATCTAATTTTGTTAGCGCCGATGTTATTTCTTTAAATTCAGGTGGAGGAGATGAATATGCTGTGACAGTTGACAGATATATTGAGGGATTTTTCTTCGGAGAAGAAATTGCATGTGTTCCAGATACATGTTTAAGTTTAGGTTATGAATGTGGAACTTGGGATGATGGATGCGGAGGAACATTAAATTGCGGAACCTGTGCTTCTGGATATTCTTGTAGTGCAGGAACTTGCGTTGCAGACACTACGCCCGGAGAGGGAGAAATTACCCCTCCAATAAATATTTTGGTAGAGCCCACTACATTTAATATTAACATGTTAACAAGCACAAATGTTGAAAGAACAATCAGCATAACAAATATTGGAACTTCTGTTGCAACAGTAAGTATTAGCCAGCAAAATTTAGATAATCTAGTTATTTTTAGTCAAACATCCTTGACAATTGCAGTGGGAGAAAAAGTTGAATTAAACGTTATTTTTGTTGCTCCAAGCCAACCAGATACTTACACAGGAAAAATATTAATTGATGGAGTTGAGATTCTTGTCGCTTTAAATGTAAAAACAGAACGGTTGCTATTTGATTCTAATATAGTTGTTCTTAATCCTAATTATAAGGTAACTCAAGGAGACCAGTTAAGAACAATGGTAAATATTATTCCAATGGGTGATCCTGCAAGACTTGATGTAACTCTTCATTTTACAATAAAAGATTACGGAAACAAAATATATCTGACAAAAAGCGAGACACTTTTAGTGGAGAAACAAATGGATTTCAAGAGAAATTTTGATACAGGAGCTCTTCCTGCAAGCAAATATGTAATTGCCTTAGAGCTTGTTTATCCAGGAGGTGTTGCACCTTCAAGCGCTCATTTTGAAGTTGTTGAAAAACCACCGATTTCAATAATAGGAAAAATAATTATTTTCTTAATAATTCTGATACTGATTATACTGATAATAATTATAATATTGCTGATTATCAAAAAATTAAAAGAGAAAAATAAAGAAAGAGAAAGCGTTAGTGAAACCAGTTAATAATTACTTTATGAAATAATTTATAAAAACAATTAATCTGCTTTAATTATGTTATTAGGTCTGGTCGGAAAACCTTCTGTTGGAAAAAGCACATTCTTCAAAGCAGCAACTTTAGCAGAAGTTGAAATAGCATCTTATCCTTTTACAACAATAAAATCTAATCATGGAGTTGGTTATGTTAAAGTTGATTGCATTGATAAGGAATTTAATACTAAATGCAATCCCAATCATGGATTCTGCATAAATTCCAAGAGATTTGTTCCTGTTGATTTAAGAGATGTTGCTGGACTTGTTAAGGGAGCTTCTGAAGGAAAAGGTTTGGGAAATAAATTTTTAGATGATTTAAGAGGAGCAGATGTTTTTATTCATATTGTGGATGTTTCTGGAACAACAGATGCAGAGGGAAAGCAGACAGAAAATTACAATCCGATAAATGACATTGAATTGTTAGAAGATGAATTAAATAAATGGTTTTGTAATCTTCTTATGAAAGCATGGAAAGGATTTTTGAAAGCTACTGAGACCACAAAAGCAAAATTTTCAGAAGCTGTTGCAAAGCAGTTTTCAGGTTTGAAAGTAAAAGAAGAATCTGTGAAAAATGTTTTATTAAAACTGAATCTTCCAGAGAAAGCTTCCAATTGGAGTGAAGAGCAATTAATGAAATTCGCGTCTGAATTAAGAAATGAAAGCAAACCAATGATTATTGCTGCAAATAAGATTGATATGGAAAAAGGAGAAGAGAATTATCAAAAAATAAAGGAGAAATTTAAAAATTATCGGATTATTCCCTGCTCTGCTGATTCTGAACTTGCCCTTAGACAAGCTGCAAAAGCAGGCTTGATTGAATATATTCCGGGTGAAAGAGAATTCAAAATTCTAAAAGATTTAAACGAAAAACAAAAGCAAGCTCTTGAAAAAATAAAGCAAAATGTTCTGGATAAATTTGAATTTGGAACAGGTGTCCAGAAGGTTTTGAATTCAGCTGTCTTTGATTTCTTAAAATATATTGCGATTTTTCCAGCATCTGCAAATAAATTGGGTGATAGCAAAGGAAACATACTTCCTGACTGCTTTTTAATGCCTCCGGGAACAACTGCTCTGGATTTTGCATATTTCCTTCATACTGATTTTGGAAAAAATTTCATAAAAGCAATTGATGCTCGAACAAAAATGGCTTGGGGAAAAGATCATAAATTAAAACATAGAGATGGATTGGAAATTATAACAAGATGAAGAATGAAAATCTCAATTAAACTTCATCCAAATTCTTCTCAGGAAAAAATTAAAGAAATTGAAAAAGATAAAAAATATGAAATTTGGATAAAAGAAAAACCAATTGACGGAAAAGCCAATGAAAAACTAATAAAATTTTTAAAAATCTATTTTAAGAAAGATATAAAAATAATTTCTGGTTTCTCTTCGAGAATTAAAACTGTTGAGGTAAAAAATGAAATATGAATTTGCTCCGGATTTGCAGGAAATCGCAGAAGAAATTTCGAATTCTTTGTTTCCTCATGTGAAGCTTGACAGATTAAAATGTTTTAGAAGTTACGGAACATCTTCGCGAAGAACAATTGCAAGATGTCATACTATCGGAAAGCTTATTCAGCGAGCAATGAATGTATCTGCTTTTTATGCCCTTGAATTTCTTTCAGAAAGATTTGACAAGCTTGACAAAGAGAAACAGATAAAAACAATAATTCATGAGCTTATGCATATTCCAAATAGTTTTGGAGGTGGTTTTCGGCATCATGATTATGCGTGTGAAAAAAATGTGGAAATTATGTATAAAACCTATTTAGCTCGAAAAAAAGAAAAAGGAAATTTTAATAAAAAATTTGGATTAGATTAATTAAATCAAAATAAACTAAAATGCCTTATCAAAGTATTTCATTTAATTTTAGAAAAAAGAAATTTAAAATTAAAGCTAGAATCTGTGGTTGTCTTCAAAGATCTCGGGGTTTAATGTTTAGAAAAAAAGAAAATGCAGAACCTCTTTTGTTTGAATTTTCTAAATCCACAAATTTGAAAATTCATTCTTTTTTTGTTTTCTTTGATTTTTTAGCAATTTGGTTTGATGAAAAAGGAAAGATTATCGAGGTGAAAAAAATAAAACCATTTAATTTTTGCGTGATTCCTAAAAAACCTTTTAAAAAACTTCTGGAAATACCACTTAATTCAAAATATAAACTTTTTAGAAATTCCTCGTCGGTGATTAGAAACATTTAAATACATAATACTTCTAATTATTTTATAACATTAAAAAGGAGGCTAAAAATGGGAAAAATTATTGTAAAGAAAGTTATCACAAGGAAGCCTGGACACCTCTACTATGTTGATGGTCAGGGAAATGTTTGTGAAGCTGTAATGGCTAGAGGCGGAAAGAAGAAAAAAGGTACAAAGAAAAAGGCTTCTAAGAAAAAGAAAAAAAGGTAAAATTTTATTTTATTTTTTATTTATACCTTTTTATTTATTATAAGAAAATCTGTTTATATCAGGAAGATTCTTCAAAATAAGCATTTGATGGAATAGGCAGAGCCCTGTCTCTTAAATGAACTTCTTGGACAAGATCCTCTAATTTCTGAGCTAAATTTGTAGGTGCAACTATGCTTCTAAAATCAAAATAAGAATAATGTCCTCTTCTTTCTAATCTATGATAAACAGCAAGTGTTTCACCATGATATCGAGTCCAGGATAATTCCTCTTTGTTTAGATTTTCTGGAAATGCTCTCTTTTCTTTTTTCCTCTTACCTTTTTTAGCATAACGTATATTGATGCTTACATTTGAGATTTTATCTTTTTTGCTTTTTTTGAATATTAATCTTGCAGAATAAATTCTGTCGTTTAGGGAAGTCCCTGTCTTTTCCATTTGCTTTAGTTTTATTTACAAATATATTAAATTCAACTAATTTTATAAATAAATATATTGTCTAGAATATATGGCAATAATTTTAGGAATAGAAAGTACGGCGCACACATTTGGAATTGGAATTGTTAAAGACGGGAAAATTCTCTCAAATGTAAAAAAAAGCTATGTTACAGACAAAGGAGGAATAATTCCAATTGAAGCAGCGAAACACCATAATGAAAATAAAGAAAAAATCTATTTAGGAGCTCTGGAAAATTCAGGCACAAATGAAAAAGAAATTGATGCAATAGCGATTTCTCAGGGACCTGGACTTGCTCCCTGTCTTCTTCAGGGAATGAATTTTGCCAAAGAACTTTCAAAAAAAATTCAAAAACCAATTATTCCTGTGAATCACTGTGTTGCTCATCTTGAAATAGGAAAACTTACAGGTGCTAAAGACCCTGTTATGCTTTATGCTTCTGGAGCAAACACACAAATAATTTCATATTCTTCTGGAAAATTTCGAATTTTTGGAGAGACTCTTGATTTAGGTGTTGGAAATTTTATTGATACTTTCGCAAGATATGCAGGCAGAGGATTTCCAGGCGGACCGATAATTGAAAAACTTGCTAAAGAAGGAAAAAATTTTATTGAATTACCTTATTCTGTAAAGGGAATGGATATTTCTCTTTCAGGAATTTTAACAAATCTGAAAAAAAGAATTGAGTCTGAAAACTCAAATCTAAATGATTTAGCTTATTCAATGCAGGAAACTGTTTTTGCAATGCTTGTAGAAGTTTCTGAGAGAGCTTTAGCGCATACTGGAAAAAAAGAGCTTCTTCTTGGAGGTGGTGTTGCTTGCAATTCTCGGCTTCAGGAAATGTGCAGAATAATGTGTGAAGAAAGAGGCGCTAAATTTTTCTGCCCTGAAAAATCTCTTTTAGTTGATAATGCAGCTATGATTGCTTTTTTAGGAGAAATAATGTTCAATAAGGGAATTTTTATCTCTTCAAATAAAATAGATGCTCTTGATATTTGCCCTCGACAAAGAACAGACGAGGTTGAAGTGAATTGGAAATGAAAAAATATCCATCAAAACATTTTTAAATCAATATTTACCTTTAATATCAATCCAATGAACGAATTTTTCGGGAGGAAGATATAAAATCTTCCAATTTCGTCTAAGTGTAGCCGAAATAGAGGAAGACCTAAATTCGTTCTAAAATTAAAATGGTCGACATATATACTATAATTGAAAAAGCAAGAAAGACAGGAAAGATAGAGAAGGGAACAAATGAAGTTACTAAAGCAATAGAAAGAGAAACAGCTCGATTTGTTGCCTATGCTTCTGATGTTGAGCCTAAAGAAATAATTCAACATATTTCGATTTTATGCAAAGAAAAAAATATTCCCTGCAGAGAAGTTGATAGTAGACAAAAATTAGGCATTGCTGCAGGCATTTCTGTATCTGCTTCTTCTGTAGCTATAATCACTGCTGGAGATGCTGAAAAAGATATTTCAGCTTTGAAATAATTGAAATAAGATGGCCAAACAACAAAAAATTCAAGAAGCAAAACAATCAAGAGCTAAAGGCACTGACAAAATTTCTGGAACAGTTACTCCTGCTTTAGTTCAGGAAATAATTGGAAGAACAGGTTTTAGAGGTGAAATTACTCAGATTAAATGTCTTGTTATGGAAGGACGAGATAAAGGAAGAATAATGAGAAGAAATGTTCGCGGGCCTGTTCGAATTGGAGATTATCTGACTTTAAGAGAAACAGAAATTGAAGCAAGAAGAATAAAATCAAAAGTAACAAAAGGAGCCTATACTTAAATATGGCAAAAACAAATAAAAGAAAAGAGAAGCTCAAAGCACTGGAACTTATTCTGCAAGACGTAAATTCAGCTGTAATAGAACTTGAAGGAAGTAGATATTCAAAACGATATCTAAATCAGCTTAAAAAAGATTTAGAAAATCTTAATTATTCTGTTTTTTATACTAATTTGGATAGAAAATGCCAGATATATCATCTTCACATAATAAAATCCCCCTTTATTAAAAATGCCTAAATGTGTTTATTGCGAAAAAGAGTATAATTCTCATAGAGGGCTCACTCTGGTAAAAAATGACGGAAATATTAACTATCTTTGCTCATCAAAATGTCGAAAGAATATGAAACTGAAAAAAAGAAAAGTGAGATGGGTTTCTAAAAAGAAAAATAATTCTGAAAAATAAATTTTATTTTTTAACAAAAATTCCTTATTGAAATTTCTTCTCTTGGATCTTTCCAGTCTAAAGCAAATTGAACAGCTGCCCCTGTGAATCTCATTTCAATAATTTCATGATTCTTGCAGAAAATTTCATAATCTCTGCAATAATTATTTCCATCGCAGATTGCTTTTGTGTGCGAATGAGTGTAATAGGCAGGACTTGTTGACATTTCTTCTGTTGTAGGAGATATTGAATTTGAATAAGCATCTATTTCAAAAGCTATAACAATCAAAATTGAAACAAACATTAACATCAAAATCCCCAAAAAAATTACGAAATTTCTCATTTTTTAAGAAAAAATGCGGACTTTTTAAAGGTATCTAAAAGAACTTATAAAATTTCTAATAAATTTAATTTTAGTTTCTTTTTTCCTCTTTTACCGACGATAAACAGTTTTTTTGGAGAGAAAGCTTTATAAACTTGAATAACTTTTTTTTGCTGTAATTTGAACAGATTTTCTCTGTTTAAACTATAATAACAAATAGCTATTATTTAGCAGAAGCTATCGAAATTCCAAAAATTAAAATGACGCCCAAATCAGACTATACAGGAGAGAAAATTCAGGTTCTTGAAGGATTAGAAGGTGTTCGCAAACGCCCTGCAATGTATATAGGTGGCACTGGAAAAGACGGATTGCATCATCTTGTTTATGAGGTTGTTGACAATTCTGTTGATGAAGCTCTTTCTGGATATTGCAAGAAAATAAAAGTTAGTTTAAATCAAGATGGTTCTGTAACTGTCGAAGATGATGGAAGAGGAATACCTGTTGATATTCATCCAACTCAGAAAATTCCAGCTGTGGAAGTTGCTTTGACTAAACTTCATGCAGGTGGAAAATTTGACAAGAAATCATATGCTGTTTCAGGAGGATTGCATGGAGTAGGTGTTTCTGTTGTAAATGCATTGTCTGAAAAAATGATGGTGGAAATAAAAAGAGATGGAGGAATATATTCTCAAGAATATTCAAGAGGATTAGCAAAAACAAAATTAAAGAAGATAGGTAATACAGAAGACACTGGAACGAAAATAACATTCTGGCCTGATCCTCAAATTTTTCCAAATATTGAATTTGATTATCGGGTTTTAGAAACAAGATTTAGAGAAATTGTTTTTTTGAATGCTGGATTAAAAATACTTCTAACTGATGAAAAGAAAAACACTACTCAGGAATTCTTTGCTGTTGGAGGACTTATTGAATTTGTTAAATGGATTAATGGCTCAAAAGAAACTTTAAGCAAACCAATTTATTTTAAAAAAGAAAGTGATTTCATGGTCCTTGAAGCTGCGATTCAATATAATGCAGGTTATCAGGAAAATATCTTTGGTTTTGTAAACACAATCAATACAGTTGAAGGAGGAACTCATGTTTCTGGTTTTAAAACAGCTTTGACAAGAGCAATTAATGACTATGCTAAAAATAAAAATCTATTAAAAAATGGCTCTCTTTTAGGTGATGATGTTCGTGAAGGACTTACAGCTGTTCTTAGTTTGAAAATGGCTGAACCGCAATTTGAAGGACAGACAAAAACAAAACTGGGAAATTCAGATGTAAAGGGATTTGTTGATTCAATTACATATGTTGCTCTTTCAGAATTTTTTGAGGAAAATCCAGCTTTAGCTAAAAAAATCACAACAAAAGCTCTGGATTCTGCAAAAGCAAGACTTGCTGCAAAAAAAGCAAGGGATTTAGTAAGAAGAAAAAATGTTTTTTCATTTAGTGGCTTGCCTGGAAAACTTGCAGATTGCTCAAGCAAGAAATCAGATAACACAGAACTTTACATTGTGGAAGGAGAAAGCGCAGCTGGTTCTTCAAAAATGGCAAGAAATAAAGAGATACAAGCTATTCTTCCATTAAGAGGAAAAATTTTGAATGTTGAAAAAGCAAATCCAATTAAATCTTTATCTAGTGAAGAAATTGCAAATCTAATCACTGCAATTGGAACAGGTGTTGGAGAGGAATTTGATTTAAGTAAACTAAGATATAATCAAGTAATAATCATGACAGATGCAGATGTCGACGGCGAGCACATTAAAACTCTTCTTTTAACTTTTTTCTTCAGATATATGAAAGGATTGATAGAAAATGGAAAAGTCTATGTTGCACTTCCTCCTTTATATAGAATAAGAAAAGGGCAAAAAGATTATTATGTTTATAGTGATGAGCAATTAAAGAAATTCACAGAAAAAGTCGGAATCGGAGTTATTACAAGATTCAAAGGACTTGGAGAAATGTCTGCGATTCAACTTTGGGAAACAACAATGAATCCAAAAACACGAAAAATAAAAAAAATATTTATTGGAGATGCTGTTGAAGCTGATAAAACATTTTCAATGCTTATGGGTGATGATGTTCTTTCAAGAAAGACATTCATACAAGAAAACGCAAAGGAGGCGAACTTAGATATATGAGCCTGCTAAAAATTAAAATTTTCAGGGAGGCGAATTTAGATGTATAAAATGGAAGAAAAATTTAAAAAAATTATTGAAGAAAACCCAGTAGCATTTGCAACAATTAATGCAAAAAGTGAACCGCATGTTATTGCTGTAGCATTTGTTAAAGTTAAGGATAATAAAATAATCATTACAAATAATTATATGAAATCAACAGTTATTAATTTAAAAAAATCTCCTAATGTAGGACTTGTGGTTTGGGATAAAAAATGGAACGGCATTAAAATACAAGGAAAAGCAAAATATTTTGAAAAAGGGAAATGGATAGATTTTATCAAATCAATTCCAGAAAATAAAAATGAACCTTGTAAGGGTGCGATTGTAGTTGAGATAAACAAAATTTGTGAGTGCATATAAAATGGGAAAATTATCAACACCAGACTGGATAAAAGAAGGATATGACTCTAAAGCTGAATATGAAAAAGCTAAAGGAATTAAAAATAAGAAAAGCTCTGGAAAAACCTTCAAAGTAAAAAAATGCCCGAAATGTGGAAGTGGAAAAGTTAGAGTTGTGCTTGGAGGTGAAGAAGGCAAGGGTTCTCGAGGATGGGAATGTGAAGCTTGCAAATGGCAAGGAAAAAATATTGAAGAAGAAGAACTCGATGAAGAAAAATTTCTTAAATTTATAGAAGAGAAAGAAAAATAAAATGACAGATGAAATTGAAAATAACAAAGACATATTGAATACAGAAATATCTGGAGAAATGAAGAAATCTTATCTGGATTATGCAATGTCTGTTATAGTTTCACGAGCACTTCCTGCTATTGAAGATGGATTAAAACCTGTTCAAAGAAGAATTCTTTATTCTATGAATTTAATGGGATTAAAACCAGGTAGTCAGACAAAAAAATCAGCGAGAATTGTAGGAGATGTTCTTGGTAAATTCCATCCGCATGGAGATACAGCTGTTTATGACGCATTGGTGAGAATGGCCCAGGATTTTTCACTTAGATATCCTTTGATTTTTGGACAAGGAAATTTTGGAAGCATTGACGCTGATCCTCCTGCAGCAATGCGTTATACAGAAGCAAGATTAATGCCAATTACATCTGAGCTTTTACAGGATATTGATAAAAACACAGTCAAATTTGCTTCTAACTTTGATAATTCTTTGAAAGAACCAGAACTTTTGCCTGGAAAACTTCCAACTCTTCTTTTAAATGGAGCTTCTGGAATAGCTGTTGGAATGGCAACTAATATTCCTCCGCATAATCTTACAGAAGTTTGCGATGCAATTGTAACTTATATTAAAAATCCAGAAATTACTTTTGAAAAACTTGCTGAAATAATTACCGGCCCGGATTTTCCAACAGGAGGATATGTTTCTGGAGACATGCTTGAGCTTTACAAAACAGGAAGAGCAAGACTTATTTTAAGAGGAAAAACAACTACTGAAGAAATTGGAAAAAAAGAAGCAATTGTTATTTCTGAAATTCCTTATATGCTTAACAAATCAACACTTGTTTCTCAGATTGCAGATATGATAACAAACAAGAAAATAAAAGATGTTGCTGATTTAAGAGATGAATCTTCTAAGGGAAAAATAAGAATTGTTATTGAATTAAGAAAAGGAGCTAATGCAAAATTTGTGACAAATGCTTTGTACAAATATACTCGTCTGCAGGATTTCTTTAATGTAAATTTCCTTGCTCTTGTTAAAGGACAGCCTAAAGTCCTTAATCTTAAAGAAGTTTTGAGAGAATATGTAGAATATAGAAAGAAAATAATTACAAATAGAACTAAATTTGAATTAAACAAAGCTAGTGAAAGATTAGAGGTTGTTGAAGGATTACTGATTGCTTTGAAAAACATTGATGAAGTTGTTGCAGGAATTAAAAAATCTAAGAGCATAGCAGAAGCCTCTGAATTCTTATCTAATAAATTCAAACTTAGCAAGAGACAAATAACAGCTATTCTTGAAACAAAACTTCAGCAGCTTACTTCTCTTGAGCATGAGAAACTAAAAAAAGAAAAAGAAGATTTAGAGAAAAGCATTATAGAATATCAGAAAATCTTAGAGAATTTGGATGAGATTCTTAGAATTATAATAAAGGAAGTCAATGAATTAAAAAGAAATTATGGAGACAATAGAAGAACATATGTTCTGCAGAGAGTTAGTGATATTTCTGAAAAAGATCTTGTGCAGAAGAAAGAGGTTGTTATAACAATTACAGAGAGGGGATACAGCAAAAGAATGGATGTTAAAGCATATAGAGAGCAGAAAAGAGGAGGAAAAGGAGTAATTGGAAGCAATCTTGCAACAGGTGATTTTGTGAAGCAGTTAATTACTTGCTGCACTCATGATTATTTAATGTTCTTTACTTCGCGAGGAAGAGTTCTTTGGCTGAAAGCTTATGATATTCCAGAAGCAGAGAAATACAGCAAAGGAAAATCACTTGCAAATCTTTTGACATTGAAAGAAGAGAGAATAACAAGTGTTATTTCTGTAAATAATTTTGAAGATTATCTTTTCATGGCTACAAGAAACGGACAGGTAAAGAAAATATCTTTGAATCATTTCTCAAAACCAAGAATTTCTGGTTTGAAAGCCATTAATCTTCCAGAAGATAACTCAGATGTTCTTATTGGAGTTGAAATTGTGAAAAAAGGACAAGAAGTATTTTTAGCTACGAAAAAAGGGCAAGCAATAAGATTTAATTCAGATGATATTAGAGATATGGGAAGAGCAAGTTATGGTGTTACAGGAATAAAATTAGGAAAAGAAGACAAAGTTGTGAGTCTTGAAATTCTAAAGAGCCAGGCAATTTTATCAATCACAAAAAACGGATATGGTAAGAGAACAGCTGTTAAAGATTATAGAAAAACAGCTCGTGCTGGAAAAGGAGTGATTAATCTAAAAGTTTCTGAAAAGACAGGCGAGATTGTCACGACAACATCATTGGATGCTGAAGATTCTATAATTATAACAACAGCTAAAGGAATGGTTATAAGAACATCTCTTAAAAATATAAGAGTTATGGGAAGAGCAACACAAGGTGTTAGAATTGTAAAACTTTCTCCTGGTGATTCTGTAACAGATTTAATCAAGGTTCATGAAAATGGTCTTGTTGAGAATTCTTAAATATTTATTAATTGAATAATCTAATTTCTATTCTTTTCTATATCATTAGCTAAAAATCCCCACCAAGGTTTTACTTCTTTGAGGATTTCTCCTGTTTCAGAATCAATATGCCACTTAATTTTTTCTTTTATTTTGAATAATCTTAAAAATCTAGCTTCTTTTTCAGCTTTAAATTCATATTCTCCCTCTTCATTTAATATTAAATCTTCATTGTGAAGTCTTGCTCTTGTTCTTTCTCTTGCTATTTCATTTGCCTCATCAGGAAGAACTTTAATTTCTTTTGCTTCAGCATCATCTGTTTCATTATCGCCAAAAACTCCAAAAACTCTTCCGTCATGATGATAAAGTGTAACATTTGTAGTCATATTTATTCCACCAATATTTATCACGATGATGTTTCCAGATTGAGCATATACAGTCATTTGTTTTGTTCCATCTTCTAATTCACAACTCATAACAACACCTCTGCAGAAACAGTCTTCAGGGCAAGTTGCACCTGTTTTGTTTTCAAATCTTACTTGATTTCTTTCACTTATAGCTTCCCTTATTCTTTCTCTAATTTGACTAGCATTTACTCCTTCTGCACCAATTGCAACTTTTCTTTTTATACCTCTAATCTCAATCTCAACTTCAGCGTCATTTTCATCTTCTTCAATTTCTAAATTATCGTTATCTTCTAATTCTTGCTCAGAAGTATCATTTTCTGCAAATATTCCTGGAAAATTCATCAGCATTCCAAAAATTAAGAAAAAAATTCCCAAGATTAATAGCTTATTTTTTATGTATTTATATAGAATTAAGAGTTTATAAAATTTCTCCCCAGCCAATTAATCTCCAATGTCCTTCAACATTTCTTGCAATTCCAACATTATCCCCTTCAAGTGTAATTACAGGTATGTTTAGAGATATTTCCAGAAGATCATTTGATATTTTTTCAACATTTCCAACTGTTATGTTTGTGTTAGCACTAAGCATTAATAATTCATTTATTTTAACAGGCTCAACTTTTTTGTGGCTTTTCAAACCCATAATTTCATTAAAGAGCTGAATTTTTATTTTAAGCTTGTATTTTATTTCCGGAAGAATTCCTTTTCTTGAAACAATGCATCCTCTTAGAGAATCAGCTTTTGTTAGAAAGGGATCTAAAGCTGTTTCAATTGAAATACTTGCACCAGGCTCAATTTCATTTACAGTTATTTTTCCTTTTTTTAATGCGAGAATTCTTGTTTCTAATGTTTGATAATCTATTTTTCCATGAGATTTTTTTATAATTCTTCCTGGTTTTATTTCAATGATATCTCCTTTTTTCAGAATCCCTTTTTTTAGAATTCCCCCTAAAACACCGCCTTTTAGATTGCTTATTTCTGTTCCAGGTTTATTTACATCAAAACTTCTTGCAACAAGAAAAATAGGCTCTGCCTTTTTGTCTTTTTCTGGAATTTTTATTTTAGTTAATTCTTCAAGTATTCTTTCAATATTAATTCCTTGCTGTGCTGAAATTGGTATTATCGGTGAATTTTCAGCAATTGTGCCCTTAAGAAATTCTTTAATTTTTTTATAATTCTCTAATGCCTGTTCTTTAGTTACTAAATCAATTTTGTTTTGGACAACTATTATATTGTTTATTTTTTTTGCCTGAAGAGCTACAAAATGCTCTCTTGTTTGAGGTTTTATTCCTTCGTTTGCTGCAATAACAATTATAGCTGCATCAATTATAGCTGCTCCTGAGAGCATAGTGGCCATAAGCATCTCATGTCCAGGTGTGTCAATAAAACTTACATATCTTACTGGAACATATTTTTCATTTAATTGCTTTGTAGAAAATTCATCTCCCTGCTGATAAATAATTGCTTCACTATAGCCTAATTTTATTGTAATTCCTCTTTTCAATTCCTCTGAATGAGTATCTGTAAATTTTTCAGTTAGGCTCTTTAGCAAAGTTGTTTTTCCATGGTCGATATGTCCGACAACTCCAACATTTATTTCTGGAATTTTCTTTAAGACATCTTCATTTTTTACCATTAAATAAATTAAAGAAAAGAGTTTTTAAGTATTTGTTTTAATGGCTGTGAACTGTTCCATCTCTATCTAAATCAGGCAGTAAGATTCTTCCTTCAAGACTTCCATTGTTTTTTTCTCTTACTTTTTCTATATATAGATGCCAGTTAAGCTGATTTTTTGGAATATTTTCATTTGCATAAGATTCCCATATTTGTCCTTTTGGATTATAAACTTCAATCCATGGAGAATTATTGAAATCTCTTGCTTTTAGAAAATTTTTGTCAGTAGTGTATGAAATAGCCTTATATGAGCCTGCTAAAAGTGCGAGGCTAGCTGCTCCATAAACCACGTTTCTGAAAATTCTCTTTCCTAAATTTCCTTTTTTATTGTTTTTCATATTTTTTGAAGAATATAGACATTTATAAATGTTTCTATTTTGTTACTACTGCGCAGGTAAAAATTAATTAGATGGAGTTTCTTTTTTGTCTTTTTTTTCTGGCTTTTCCTTTGGCTTGTTCTGCTCTGGAAAAATATCCGAAAGCTTTTTCGGGCCTTCTTTAAGAATTTTGAAATTTATCTGAACTATATCAGGAGAAATAACTTTTCCTCGAACTGTTTTTCTTAGGCGAAGTCCGCCTGGTTTTGGATTTGAAATCTTTTTCTTTCCTTCTCTTCTTGGTCTTTTTTTCATTCCCTTTCCATATCCGAGAAGTAATTTTTTTAAACCAATTCCAGAGACATCTTTATGCGAGGTAAATCCTGCTTTGTCACTTGTTCCTGTTATTTCAAGTTCATAACCTTCCAATGTCGGAAGCAGTTCTTTTCCAGATATTTTATCATGAAGGTTCTTTCCAAGAAGCTCTTCGCTTTCAAGCTCAAATTTGTAGGTTTTTCCTGACTTTTCAGATATATTGATTTTAAATGGCATGTTAATTAGTATTTTAGGGTATTTTTAAAAGTGTTGGTTGATAACAAGAATTTTTATAAAGAAATTTCTGCTTCGGAAATCATGGCTAGCGTGGGAAAATTAAGTGCCAGCAAAATAACAACATACAAGGGTTGTGGTTTAGCTTATTTTCTAAAATATGTTCAGCATGAAAAAACACCAGCAAATGTAAGATCTGTTTTTGGAAAAGATATCCATTATATGCTTGACAGATTTTATAGTGTTAATTATCAGTCTCCTGAAAGTTTTGCAAAATACTGGAAATATTATTGGACTTCAAATGTTGCAGGGAATTTTTTGAAAGGAAAAAATAAAGAAGAATTAATTGTTAAAGAATTTAAACTAAAAGATGATTTTATTCTTAGAATCGGAAATCATATTGAATTTGGCGAGGATCCTGTTGGAATTTTCTTTGGTTATATGAAACTTGGAGAAAATATTTTGAAAAAATTCTATGTTAGACATAAAAATCTTCCGCCGCCAATTGCAAAAGAAAAATCATTTGGAAATAAAAAAGATGAGCCCTTTAAAATTAATGGACATTTAATTCGAGGTGTTTTTGACAGAATTGATAAAACAGATAAGGGATATTATATTACTGATTATAAAACAGATAAAAAATCTCCTGAAAAAGATTCTTTTGTTTTGCACCGCCATCCGCAATTTACAATTTACAGTTATGCTTTTAGAAAATTATATGGGGAAGAAGAGCAAGCTATTTTATATTATCATTTAAGATCGGGAAAGGTTTTCAAGACGCATAGAAGTGAAAAAGACTTTGATTATATAAAAAAATTATTAGATGAAGTTTCAGAAGGAATTAGCCGAAGTAGATTTGTCCCTTTTTATGGATTTCATTGTAATTTTTGTGATTATAGGGTTGTTTGTGAAAGATATGCAATTCCTCATAGGGGCGGACCAAGAATTGATTTAGAGGGAAAAATTAAAGGAGCAAAAGAATTTACAGAATGGGATATTGATCCTCCTGAATGGATGAATTTGCAATCTGAAGATAGAGAAGAATAAAAAGTAAATAAAATTCTATTTACATTCCCCAATTCGCTTTGATTTTTCTTTTTATTTCTGCAATTTCCTGAAGCAAAGAAATTTCACTTGATGAAAGCAAATCCTTGTTTTTTTTGAAAGTTCTAAACTGGGATTCAGAAATATTTGGATAAAGAAATTTTGTCTCTTTCATCCTTCTTTTGAAATTTATTCCTGGAATTGAAATTGCAAGCTCTTGTCCTTCAAAAGCTTCGTTTACAGAAGAATTTTCAGACTGCAGATTTTTTATTTCTCCGACTTTTTCATTATTATTATCAACTAGACTCATTCTTGGAATTATTTTTCCAGCTTCAACTTTTATTCCGAAAATAGCAGGACTTGTGTTTCGAAAAACATATTGGTGTAGAACTCTTATTTTTGCAAGCGGAGACAATTGCATTAATCTTCTTTTTTCAATTTCTTTTCTTTTTTCTTCTCGAAATTTCTGGAGATTTTCTATAAGTTTGTAAATAACCTCGTCTGTTAGTATTTTTATTCCTGAAGCTATTTCAGTTGCTTCTTCTTCAATTTTAACATTAAATCCAACAATTACAGCATCTAATTCATTTATTTTGAGATTTGCTTTTGCATTGATAATGTCACTTTTATTGATGTTTCCTATACCTGCTTTAACAACTGGAATTTTTTCTTGTCTTAGCATTGTAAGCAAAGCTTCAAGACTTCCAAGAGAATCAGCTTTTGCAATAATTCCCTGTTTTTCGATTTTAAGACTTTCTGTGATTTGTTGCTTGAAAATTTTTTCAATTTCTTCTAAATTGTTTTTGAAAACTACAAAAGGCATGCCTGGAAGAATATCTGCTTTTTCAACAATCTGCATTCTTAATCCTGTTGCTGCACTTACTTTTTCTTTTGGAGTAAATTTTGATGAAAGTGGAAGAATTTCTTCAAGAAGTCTTATTCTTGTGATTAAAGGTTTTCCATCAAGATTTGAAATAGCTATTGAATTCTGCCTGGATAATTTTCCATCATAAAGAATTGATTCTAAATAAGGATTATCTCTTTCTTTTTTTATTTCAAGAATTATTCCTTTAGCATCTTCTCCAAGATTTAGTTTTTTTTCAAGATATTTTTGACTTAATCCGCAAAGAACCATTATTAATTCAGGAATTCCTTCACCTGTTTTTGCAGAACAAGGAACTAATGCTATTTTTTTTGTAAAGTCATCTATTTTGTAGAATAAATCAGAGTCAAATCCATAACTTTGAAGAGAGCCCATAAGAATCATGTATTTTTCATCAAAATTTTGTCTTACACTTAAAGATTGGGAATTTATATTTTCTTCAATTTCTGTTTTATCCCCTTTTCCTCCATATTTTTTCCATGCAGAAATATTATCTATTTTATTTAATGCAATTATGAATGGTGTTTTATTGAGTTTTAGTATTTGTATTACTTCAGATGTCTGTGGTTTTATTCCTTCATTAATATCTATGACAAGAACAGCTAAATCAGCTAGGCTTCCTCCTCTTTTTCTTAGATTTGTGAATGCTGCATGTCCAGGTGTGTCTATAAATAAAAATCCAGGAATATCTAATTTTAGTTGTTTTTTGTCAATTAAAGGACATTGTTGTCTTAGTTTGTCTGTTGGATAAAGACTGAATGATATCTTTTGAGTGATTCCACCTGCTTCTCCTTCCTGAACAGAACTCTGTCTAATTCTGTCAAGAATTGAGGTTTTTCCATGATCAACATGTCCGCAGACAGTCACAATTGGTTGTCTTATTGTGGGTTTCATGAAATTTGTTGGAGAAACAAGATTTTAAAGTTTTTTGATGAGAAATAAATTCGAATTATTTGGAATTTCTAAAGAAATCAGCAGCCTGTTAATTCTGCTAATTTTTCAATTGTTTGCACTCCGCGATAGAGTTGGCTCTCAATTATCCAAGTTGGTGTTGCCTGAATTCCAGCATCAATGCATTTTTCTCTATCTAATTTGCAATCTATTTTAGAAATATATTTTATATTATCTCCGAACATATCTTCTTGAGTTACGCATGCAGGACAACCTGTTTGACTGTAATAAACAGAATTTTCTCCTATGCAAATTGCAAGCTCTTTTGATATTCCTTCGTTTTTATTCTCATCTAGATTAAGTATTGAAAAACTTGTGAATTGAACTCCAATTATAAGAATCAGCAATACAAACAGAGCAATTCCAATGTAAATAATTGTTTTTTTCTTTATTTCCATGATTAAATCAAAATTAGGGGATTTTTAAATTTATTTGATATGAATAACTCAAGAAAAGTAAAAGCAAAGAGAGAACGTCCGAAGCCAGTCAGCCAAATCCGAAAATTCACTTAACTGATTGTTCCGCCCCTCTTAAATTGTTATTAAAAGAATTTTAGAGTTTTTGTAATTGTGCATTGTTAAGTAAGCAGGACTTTTCTTATTAAAAATATCTTTTTGGTAAAATTGAACAGACCAAATAAAATTAAATCTCTTTTGCCAATATAGCTAAACTTAGATATCTATTATTACTGCAAAACATTATTTTAAGTTTGATAAATTTATTGAGAATCGGTAATAATTTTTTTCTTTTACATTTAATTTTCTTAAGAATTTCTTCTATACTTTTAGACGCATCCATACATAATAGATATGTCTCTTTCTCTAATGGGCCTTCTATTATGGTGTGATCAATCTCCCCGTTAACGTTTGATTTTATATCTAAAAAATCTTCTCCACGAAAACAAATTAAACTAGATGACTTATAGGCCTCCTTCCATTCCTTAATTATCGGTATAATCTTCTTGTAATTTATTCTATTTCTTGGTTTAAATGAATATCCTCCATGAAAAGAAATTAGGGGAGTTAGATTTATTGCAATTTTTTGTGGATAACATTTACTAATTTCATATGGTGGATAGATTCTTTTAATTTTATATTTTGTTAGATTATAATACATTAAAGATTCATATGAAACGACAAATTTAGAAATATGGGGTGGCTGAAAAAATCTAAGAGAATCGATATTTTTTCTAATTTCTTTTATATCTTTTTTGGTTTCAAAAGGAGAGTCTATAATGATATTATAAGAAAGATTTATTTCCAACTCTTTGCACCATTTAAGGATTTCTACCATTTTCATAAGGCTAGTTCCTTTATTATATACTTGGATAAGTTTGTCACTAAATGATTCTATTCCTATCTGAATATTTGATGCTCCTGCGTCTTTTAGTGCCTTCAAACCAGATTTTGAAATAAAACTAGTTACTTCCACAGAAATTTTTAAATCTAAAGGAATTTTACTAAGCTCTTTGAACAAATCTATTTTATCAGCCACATCAGGATCGCAAAACAATAGTTCTGTAGTTTGATACTTTTTTATTTGGTAAATTATTTCTTCTATAACCCTTTTAGTATTTTTTTTACGATAGTTCTTTCTCCAACCTGTATTTTCTACACAAAATGTACATTTCCCCCAAGGGCACCCCCTCCCTGCTTCAATTGAGATTTTTGAATGTAAGATGCATTTCTTCCTAAGATAAAATTTAAAATAATCGCCATAATCCGGAAACGGAAGGAGATTAATATTTGGAATGTAATCTTTTTTGATATTCGTATATATGTTATTCTTATCTCTATAAATTGTTGATTTTATTTCGGATAGTAACTTTTTATTTTCTAAATGATTAACTAAATTTAAGAGGGATTTTTCTCCCTCTCCCATTATTATGTAATCAATATAAGGAAAAATTTTAATAATTTTTTCTGCGACTTTACCAGTTAGTAGCAATCCCCCGAGCACTATTCTCACTTTAGGATATCTTTTTTTAATGAGTTTAGCTAAAAGTAAAGAAGAAACTATCTGTTGGTGGGTTGTTGTGAAGCCAACTAAATGGTATCTTTTCCATTCGATATCATCTAATATGTCCTCAAGAAATTTTTTAAGATTAAATATTGTTTTCTCAAAATTAATATTACCTTTAAATTTTTTTAATACTACCTTCTTTATTTGGTTTTTTCTCTCTGGAAATAAGATAGCAGCAAAAAGTAAATCTCCAATTCCAGAATACAGGATCTTTTTGTAACATTCTACATCAATATAATTTATGATATCTTTATAATAGTGTCTAGTATCAATTCTTTTCTTTTTGGTTTTAAGAAATGCTTTTAATCCCCCTAATTGGATAGATAATATATCTGCCTGATGCCAAGGCATCCCTATTAATAATGTTCTTATTTTTTTCATTTTGAAAATTGTAGGCAATCAACACAGTATTTTTCTCTAAATTTTTTATTCTTTAGTAATCTATTTCTTATATTCTTAAATAGTTTACTATTTAATGGGTCTTTAATCTTATTAAAATGGGTGGAAAATGGAAGATAAAAACAAGGACGCACCCTTTCTAATTCATCAATAACTAAACTGTTAAAAGGAACATCGCAAATCCTATCTTTAAACAAAATTTTATCTCCATTCAACTTTTTAAAATATTTTATATAATTCTTAAATGTCGTAGGTTTCTGGAGTAGCAATTTTTTCGGAGAATCTAATTTCCTAATATCTACAAAAATTCCGGCCAGCTTTTTTATTTCTTTTTCATTAAGCCGCGCTTCTCTTATCTTTTTCTTATCTCTTTTATTGATATTAATGCCTCCAAAACTAAATTCTTTTAACTCTGGTACCCTAAAAAAAATCCCATTAATATCTATTTTTGAAGCCAATAAATAAATATTTTTTAATCTGTTAAAATTTCTTTTTTGAATCAGACAAGAAAATACCACTTCGGCAGAAGGAGAGCTTTTTTTAATTTTCCTTGGCCAAGAAATAACTTCTTTAAAATTTTTATTGCCCCTTATTTTATAAAAAAGTGTTGGAGTATCAGCATCCAATGAAATCATATATCCGTCGATATATTTTTTTATTTTGTCAAAGTGGTTACCCAAATTGGTACAATTAGTAATTAAAGTTATATAGGGGCCCTCTTTTTTTATTAGTTTTATAATTTCATGTAATCTTGGATGTAGTGTTGGTTCCCCGCCAGTAATACAAACAAATTTTATATTATATTTTCTAA
>VGKR01000001.1 GCA_016866915.1 Candidatus Pacearchaeota archaeon | reverse complement strand
TTGCCCGAATAATATGATTTTGTGTATTGTGGGAAAAGCTGATTTTAAAGAAATTCTTAGATTAGCAGAGAAAAATTTTGGAAATCAAAAAGGAAAAATCCAAAAATTTAAGATAATGAAAAAAAATGCAACGCGAATTGAAAAAAGAAAAGGCATAGATCAAGCAAATCTCACTTTTGCGTATCATGTTCCAATCACTAAAGACAGAAAAAACTACGCAGCATTCGTTCTTAATACTCTTATGGCTGGCGGACTTTCGTCAAGGCTATTTCAGGAGATTAGAGAAAAAAGAAATTTAGCATATGCTGTTAAAGGCGAATCTAATATCGGTAAAGATTTTGCGTATAATTTAATTTATGTTGGAACAAAAAAGGAACATGTAAACCTAGTCAAAAAAATTATTTTAGAGGAATTTAAAAAAGCCTCTCAAAATATCAGTGAATTCGAACTTGCGTCTGTAAAAGAACAAATAATCGGAAATTACCAAATATCTACAGAAGATTCCCAATATCAAATGGTTAATCTTCTTCTGCATGAAATAAATGGAAATGCAAAAGATTTCTATAATTTTGAAAAAAACATTTTGAGTGTAAAATTAAGAGAAGTTAAAGAACTTGCAAAAAAACCTCTTAAAAAATACAGTTTCTTTGCTTTGATTCCGAGATAGATTAAATGTAATAATTAATCTTAAAAACTATACTTAATCTAATTTTTTATGTTTGTCGTAAAAGTTCCAGGAATTAATGGGCTTGGAAAAACAAAAGGATGCGAAAAAGCAGGAAATTTCATACTTGCAGCTTTAAAAGAAATTTATAGTAATGAAAGAGACATTCCTATAGATGTTAAACTTTTAGACCTGGAAGAAATACATTTAGATAACTCTAATCTTGAAACTACAAATAAACTAATCTATGAAAATGCGCTTGAAATTTTCAGCGAAAAACAAAGAGCAATCTTCCTAGGAGGAGACCACTCTATAAGTTATTCCTTAGGACGTGCTTTTTTTGATCATTGCAAGAATATCTGTAAGGAACCGTGTTTAATTGTTTTTGATGCTCATCCAGATTGTATGAAGCCTGATAAAGAATTTCCCTCTCATGAAGAATGGTTATCTGCTTTAATCGAAAGAGGATTTCCTTCAGAAAATATTTTTTTAGTCGGTGTGCGAAATTTGTATTCTTCTGAAAAAATTTTCTTAGAAAAGCACAAAATAAAAAGAATGAGCATGAATCAACTTCTTGAAAATCTCGAAGACTCTTGCGATATTCTCATGGAATTTTCAAAAAACAAGCAAATTTATTTATCTATTGATATTGATGTAATTGATCCTGCCTTTGCTCCGGGAACAGGTTATAGAGAACCCGGAGGACTTACGAGTCGAGAATTTTTGCATCTAATTCAAAGACTTAATAAATTAAAAAATATCCGGGCTGTTGATCTTGTTGAAATAAATCCTGAAAAAGATGCAAACGAAATTACTGTTAAACTCGGAGCAAAAATTCTTTCTGAACTAATCTAGTTAAGATTTATAAATTTGAATAGTCTTTTGAAAATATGAATAAAAAAATACTTTTATTGATTCTTTCAGATATTCTTATTTTGAGCAGTTTTGGATTAATAGCTCCTATTTTTGCTATCTTTTTAATTGGAATAGAAGGAGGAACTATTTTAACTGCGGGAATGGCAACAGGAATATTTTTAATTGTCCGTTCAACAGCGCAATTTCCCCTATCAAAATTTTTAATAGACAATCACAAACATAAATCGCGATTATTGCTTATTGGAACTTCTTTAATTGTATTGGTGCCGTTCATCTATGTTATTGCCAATAATGTTTATGTAATTTTTATTGCACAAGGAATTTATGGCTTAGGCACAGCATTTGCATATCCGAGCTGGTTTAGTCTTTTTACAATATATATGGATAAAAGACATAGGGGATTTGAATATTCTTTTTGGAGTGCAGGAGTAGGTATTGGCGGAGCTATAGCTGCATTTTTAGGAGCATCTGTTGCTGAGAGTTTTGGATTTATTTCTTTATTCTTTGTTGTCGGTTCTATAGCCCTTTTTGGTTTCCTTATTTTGATTTTTTTAGACAGAATTGAAACTCGAGAATTGAGAAGAGAGTTAAGTCTTAAACGAAAAAAAGAAAGAGAACGAGCAAAAAGGCGAAAAGCTCTTCAAAAAGCTAAAAGAAGAGCACAAAGACAAACGCCTCAAAAATGAAAAAAAGGATTTTTATTGCAATAGATTTTCCTTCTGAAATACTAAAGGAAATTGCAAAAATTCAAGAAAAGCTTCCGGAATTTATAGGTAAAAAAACAGAAATTTTTAATCTGCATTTGACTTTAAAATTTCTAGGAGAAGTAGAAGCTGAGCAAATAGAGAAAATAAAAAGAAAACTTCATGAAATAAAAATAAAAAAATTTAAGGCTGAAATAGGGGAATTGGGTGTTTTTTCATCCAAATTTATTCGGATACTTTGGCTTTCTTTAAGGGGCTGCGAAAAACTTCAAAAAGAAATTGATGAGAAATTGGCAGATTTATTTGAAAAAGAAAAAAGATTCATGGGCCATTTAACTATTGCCCGCATAAAAAAGATAGAAGATAAAAAGAAATTTCTGAATTTATTCAAAAATATAAAAATTTCTCCGATAGAATTTGAGATTAAGGAATTTAAATTAAAAAGTTCAATTTTAGAATTCAAAAATCCGAAATATAAAGATATCGGAATTTATCCTTTAGAAAATTAAATTTAATCTTCAACTCCCTGATCGATAATTCTTAGGATGTTTTCAGTTCTTTTTCCAAGAATTTGTTTTAGTTCTTCTTCAGGCGCATTGATTATATTTCTTATGGTTCCGAATTTTTTTAAAAGCTCTTTAGCTGTTTTAGGCCCTATTCCCGGAAATCCTTCTAATATAAATTGCAATCTTTCTGACTTATTCAAATTCTTTTTTGCTACATGAAGAGACATCTCTTTTGTTTTTCTTCTTGAAATAATTTCTAAGAATTTTGCAGTATCTTCGTAATTTTTTGTAAAAATAATGGGTGTTTTGTGTTTTAATAAAATTGAAATTAAAAATCCTCTAATGGAATTGGCATGCACCCCTTTATTATTTTCCTGTTCAAAATAAAGTTCTTGTTCATCCAATCCCTCTATTATCAAAAGACGATTTTCATATGAACTCATTTTTTCTAATTGATTTAAAAGCCTTCGATTTATCATAGAAGAAATAAAATCCGAAACCGTTTTTCTCTCTATTGCAACATCTCCGATAATATAATCTGCAATCTCTAATGAAGCAAATTCAATTTGTAAATTTAAAGCACTTAATTCAGATATTACCAGTGAATTCTTCTCCCGATAATCAACGGTTATTTTGGTGTGTTCTTTTTCTTTTATGTTCTTTTTCGAAAAAATATTAAATATTTTCTTCATTTTTTTTAAGTTTCTCTTGGATTTCTCTAAAAAATTTGCTATTTAGATCTTTTTTTATTGAATCTATGGAAGAATGCATTCTTTTTTCTTTTGCTTTTGAAACATAAAAATAAGCTTCGTCTCGAGTGTCTTTAGTAATAAGAATTATCAATTTCCCTTCTATTAGACGGGCTGTTCTTCCTGCTCTTTGAATTGCTCTTATTGCAGACGGAACCGGTTCATAGAATATTACGAGATTTACCTCGGGTATATCTAGGCCTTCTTCGCCAATAGAGGTTGCGCACAAAACATTTGTCTTTCCAGATGAAAAATCTTCAAGAATTTTTCTTTGTTCTTTCTGACTTAAACCCTGGACATCTTCAGAACCGGATTTTTTTCCCTGACCCACAAAAATTGCAGTATTTATTCCAGATATTTCGTTAATTTTTTTAGAAATTAATTTCGCTGTATCTCTAAACTGAGTGAAAATCATTATCCGAATTTTTTCATTTTTTTCTTTTTCTTTGCGAATTATTTCTTCTAATTTTAGAATTTTCGGATGTTCTATACCTTCTTCCAATAGTTTATTAGAATTAACAAATGCGTAATTGAATTCTGGTTTTTGAACCAATCTTTCAATTCCTCTGCTTTCTTTTCTTGAAGCCTTCTTGAGCAATTCTCTCAAAAATTTATTAAATCCCGCCAGAGTTTGAGTTTCCAATAATTCCAGAGCATGCTGTATTCTTATTGTCTGGGCACAAGAACTAGAGGCTAAAAGATTGTTGTAATTTTTATTTCCTTTTGCAATACTTAAAATAAGTCTCTTCTGAAGTTTGATTAATTCAATTTTATTAGGCGGGCCAAAAAAAACTTTTCGGTTTCTTAATTCATCTACATATTGTCTAAAAAGTCGCAACAAAATTTCTCGAATTCTTTTCATTTCAGGAGGAAATTCTAAAACAATTTTTTCAAATTCTAGTTTTTTCAAATAAGGCTGCACATCAAGACTTTCTCTTGTTCTTAATTCTACTTCTTCTATTGAAAGATTTTTACAAATTTCTTTAATTTTGGAAACTTCACTTCCAGGAGAAGCAGTTAGTCCGAGAATTCTTGGATGAAGGGCCTGCTCTAAATATTTCTTTGCCACATAACTATAATCATAATTTTTTATACATCTATGGGCCTCGTCTTCAATCAACAAGCAAACTCCGACCAAAGTGTAGAGATTCTTTCTTAAATCATTTGCAATGCACTGGGGTGTTGAAAAGATAATATCTGCTGTTTCCCAAATTTCTTTTCTTTTTTCAGATTTAACTTGTCCTGTAAATAACTGCAAATCTCCAAAAAGCTCGGGAAGATGTTTTTTAAAATAAATTAAATGTTGTTCTGCAAGAGGTTTTGTCGGAGCTAGAAAAACAACCTTTTCTCCAGGAAATTTTTTCATTCTTTCAATACTAAGCATAAGAGCAATCAGAGTCTTACCAATTCCTGTTGGAAGAACTACCAGACAGTTTTTATCCACGCAGGTCTTCAGAATATTTTCTTGATATTCTCGAGGAGAAATTTTTTCTAAAAATTCCATTAGCAAGCAAAATTTTCTCCTTATAAAAAGTTATCTTATTTTTTGAGGATATAAGCTACAAGAAGAGCAGAACATAGAACAAGTAGCAATCCAATAAATGAAATAACATCGAAAGGATATTTATTATCTAAAATTACATTTCCTGTAATACTCGAATTTAGAAATAGGAAACCTGTTACAAAGGAAAGCAAAGCGAAAATCCCTGCAATCTTTTTAGTTTTTAACCAACCTGGTTTTTCCATATTATTCTTATGAAACTAACCTTTAAATGTTTTTTTATTTGCATTCTTTTATATCAGGAAAAAAGCATAAACCAAACCTATCAAAACGAGAGTAGCAAGAAAACTCCATAAGGCAAGATTTCCAAAAAATATTTTATTTCCATCGAGATCCGATAAGGGAATCATATTGAAAAAAGCGAAATAAATACTAAATCGGGAAAATTCAGAAAATCCCAAAAGATATCCAATAACTGCAAAAAATAAATTAGCAAACACTCCGGCTGCCGCAATTATTCCTATATGATCTTCAGTCATTTCAGTGTAAGAATAAAGCCCGTATCTTTTAGCTGCCCGATATACTCGGGGTTTTACATCAAAAACCAAAGAGGCTAACCAAAAAAAATTGTTTAATTGCCCAAAGAATAAAAAGGCAGTTATTATTGGAAGAATTATTCCTGCTGGAAAAGGTCTTTTTAAATGCTGAGATGGCCGAAAACCATATCTTTCTATTGTCCACAATTTCACATCTATTTCTGAATCAAGATAAAAACTTGCAATTTTTTTAGCCAATACATTCACAATAATTATGACTAAAAATATCAGAAAGATGTAAGGAATTTTTGAGACACTTTGAAATAAACCCACAGCAAAAGCAAGGATTAGAGTCAAAATTAAGACAGAAAATATTTCCTTTTGATTAAGCATAGATTAAACAAGTTTGAATTTTTTATAAAGTTTGTTATGTTGCAAAAGAGATAAAAATATGCGTTTTTCGGCAAAATTATATATTAAATCATGGAAAAGTATTTAAATGAGTTCGGCTAAATTTTAGTATGCGCGTTAAAAAGATAACAGAAGTTATGGGTTGCAAGGTTTACACTGACTCTGGAGATTATTTCGGAGAAATTGAAGAAGCAAATCTTTTAGACAATAAAGTAGATGGCTGGAAAATACGGGTGGGGGGAAGTGTCACTTCTTTGATTGGAGGAGCTCGAGGAGTTATTATACCTCATCAGTTTGTAAGGGCAATTGGAGATATCTTTGTCATAAATAAATCTGCTTTACCTAGCCAAGAATCTGAAATTGAGGAAATCCCCGAAGGACTTATTTAAATTCTGAATACGAGCTAGCGTTTTATAAAAAATATAAAAAACATTTATAAATACCATAGTAATATTATATTTATATGGCAGAAGAAACAATTTTACAGCATTGGATTTTTACTCAGTTTGCTTTACCCTTTTTATTAATCTTCTTTATAGTTTTTGGAATTCTGGAAAAAACAAAGGTTTTTGGTTCTGATAAGAAGCAATTAAATGCCCTTATCTCTTTTATTATTGGCGCAATTTTTGTTGTAGCTGTCTCTCCAAAGCTCGTTGTCGCAAATCTTATATTATTTTTGACTGTTGCTATAATTGTTGTATTTATAGGACTTTTGCTTTGGGGTTTTATTGCAGGAGAAGAAGGATTAAAATTTGAGAAAGCTCCAAAAGGATTAAAATATTTTATAGGATTAGTTGTGGTTGTTTCTGTTCTTGTTGCTCTTCTTTGGGCATTAGGTGTTGAAGGAAGTTTTTTTGGAAGTGTATTTAATTTTCTTTTTAGTCAGGCATGGAGTTCAACTTTTTGGATAAATGCACTTTTTATTGCAGTCATAATCATTGCATTGGTTCTTGTTCTGAAAAAATCTAAATAAATGATGTAATCCCGAAACATATTTAAATAAGATTAGTTAAATAATTGTATGATTGGTGAAATTTTAACTTTTCAAATCGGTAGTTTTTATGGGGGCTCAATTGGCGGAATGTTAGCTTATTGGGAGAGTGCGGGATTTTTTAGTTATATTCTTCCATTTCTTTTAATCTTTGCTCTTGTCTTTGGAATTCTAACACGAGTTAAAATGTTTGATAATAAAGGAATTAACGCTGTTATCGCTCTTGTTGTTGGTCTTTTAGCATTACAATTTCATTTTGTACCGATATTCTTTTCAGAAATTTTTCCAAGATTGGGAATTGGTCTTGCTGTAATTCTTGCATTACTTATTCTTGGGGGTCTTTTCTTTGATCCAGATAATAAAATGATTAATTATGGTCTTTTAGGTGTAGGTGTTATTGTCTTTCTTGTTGTTTTAGTCCAAACATTTGGATGGCTTGGATGGTGGAATCTTAGTATATGGTCTTATAATTGGCAGGGAATAGTTGGAATTATTCTCTTTTTAGCAATTATTGGAATAATTGTTGGAGCAGGTGGAAAGAGAAAACCTCTTCCAGATTACAAGGCCTTGGCATTTAGATCTCCTGTAGCATAAATTTTTAAATTAATTGATGCTATTTCTTTCTAGAACTCTTTTTTCTAACTATGTGGTGTGCCGGATGATGTGAAGAATGCTCTGGAGATTTTTCTTCTGCTTTAGAAGATAAAACAGTAACAATTTTTCCAAAAGAATCTTGCATCATGCCCATTTCTTTTTTTATACTATCTAAACCACCGCCATATGAACCAACTTTTTCGAGAATTTCTGCTTGCAATCTATCAATACTTGATTCTATCTTTCTTAATCTGTCTGAGATAGAATCGACTTTGGTTTGAGTTAATGCTTTTAATTCATTTAAACCCTCAAGTTGTTTTTGAATTGGTTTTATTTTTTCAAAAAATACTCTTTCTGCAACCTCAATTATGGTGTCGATATCTCCTGCTGACGAATAACTGTAATCATATTCTCCTGAACTCTCATAATTTCCTGATGCGTATTCTTGGGGAGAATATTGCGGTTCGTCGTAAGCAGGATAAGGTGATTCTGAATATTGTTCATAAGGAGATTCGGTCTGTGCTGGATATTGTGCTGATCCTTGAGAATTAGAATAAGAATATTCTTCAGGCATCTCTTTTACTACTGGTGCTGATTCTCTTTTTGCATATTGTTGAAATCTCGAAGGTGTTGGCGGAGGCATCAAATCCTCATCTGAAATTGTACCTTCTGTAGGCAAAGATTCTGCTTCTTCAGAAATCATTATCGAAGGCTCCATACCCTCCATAGTATCTTCTTCTAAGTCTCTTCCTGGTGAAACTGCATTTTTTATTTTTGCCTGACTTAAGGCATCTGTTATTTCTTTTGGAGAAACTCCATGTTCTCTTAATCTGCTAACAATTGCCTCTTCTGGAAATCCCTTTCTTTTTAATTCCATCACTTGTTCTAAAGTCCCCATTTTGAATTATTATCTTTTATTTTTTAAATCTTTTTTTTCTCAATTCTAAAGGCTGAAACATTCTTGCTTGCTTTGAGAGAATTTCAAGATCTTCTTTTCTTGCAAATTTTGAAAATTCTGATGAAGCAACTTCCAAAAAAGAAGTTAATCTTTCGATACTTCTTCTCATTAATTCGAGATTTTTCTTGATTTCCAATAAATCCTCATCATTTTTTTCTTTCATTTCGATCAAATTTTGACCTATAAGCAAGATTCGATCTTTTAGAGTCCGATGTTTTTCTTCTAAATCTCTTATTCTTACCTGAATATCATTTAAGAATTGCCAATCTCCACCCCCTTGTTCCTCCATCATAAAAAATAGAGGAGAATACAGTTTAAATTTGTTGTGTTTAATATCAAAAAGTCTTGAAATACTTTCAATAGAAAAAACGGTTATTTATTCGGATATTTTTATATACAAAATATTTTAAACTCCTGCTCTTTTTTATTAGAGTTCTAAAATGACGCAAGAAAAAGAAAGAAATCCTTATGAAATAAAAAGAGAGGGGGGTGAAGATGTTCTTTATCTAAATTATCTGGGCGCGCCCTATGTTCCAAATTTAGCAGATTTCCCGGAAGTTATGGAAAGAACTATTGATGTTATTGCAGAAAACCCAAATATCTCAAGAATTATATTTTCTCAACAAAAAAATTATAATTATGATTTTAGAGAAACTTCTTATCTTATTGAAATTGCACAACTTTATACTTATCTTATGAAACACGAAAGAATTCTCTCTAAAAATAAATTAGCTCCAACACAAGACATGCTTTTTTCTAAAAGATATAATGAGGTCTTTTCCTTTCTGATTTTGTTAAAACAAGACCCTCTTGCAGCGTTTTTTGAAATAAAAAAATTAATTATCCAGGAAAAAATATTTCTTGAAAAATTAGGAGGAGCAAGCCGATCAGATCAATTTATCTATTTAAATCTTCTTGAAAAAATTAAAGAATTTTTAGAAAAAACAAAATTAATTTCTGATGCAACTCCTTATTTAGACGATTATCGAAAAGGAGAAAGAGAGATTTACAACAAACTTTTCAAACCAGATGTAATACCTAATTTTACTTTTACGAGATTGGTATCTGATTTGCCAAGTGATGCAGAGATACTTGACCAGTATAAACTGGTTAATGAGGAGTATGATGTTTCTTTTGTGACAATTCTTAAGAAAAAAGATGAACCCAAACTTTTGTATCATATTATTCCTCCTGAAAATACATTAAGAGAAGACCATAGTATTCTTTTGAATCTGGCAAGAAGAGTTTTAGTGGAACATCAGCCAAAAGCAGAAGAATTTACAGATATAGAAAGAACACGAAGAGTTTTTTTTAATATTTCTCGAGATCTTTTGAGAGATCTTGCACAAAGCAAAGGAATAATCATTAATTACTCTGAACTTAATTTGTTAGCAACTATTTTAGTGAGGCATACTGTTGGTTTTGGAATTATCGAGGTTCTTTTGCAAGATAAGCGAATTCAGGATATTTCTTTAAATGCACCTATTTCGCTGACACCAATTTTTATTCGACATCAGGATTATGACGAATGTTCATCAAATATAATTCCAAGCCAAGAAGATATTGATTCCTGGGCAGCTAAATTTAGATTAATCTCAGGAAGGCCCCTCGATGAAGCAAATCCTATTTTAGATACTCAACTTGAAATTGGGAGTATCAGAGCAAGAATAGCTGTTGTTCAGAGACCTCTTTCTCCTGACGGGCTTGCATATGCAATAAGAAGACATCGAGAATCTCCTTGGACATTTCCATTATTTGTCCAAAATAAGATGATGAATCCTTTGGCTGCAGGACTTCTTAGTTTTTTGACAGATGGCTCTAGAACAATTCTGATTGCAGGAACGAGAAGCTCAGGAAAAACAAGCTTGCTGGGAAGTTTAATGCTCGAAATTATTCCAAAATATCGAATAATTGTTATTGAAGATTCATTAGAATTGCCTGTGGAATCTCTTAGAAATTTAAAATATGATATTTTGAGAATGAAAGTAAGATCTGCTTTATTAAAAGAAACAACAGAAATCTCTGCAGATGATGGAATACGAACATCTCTTAGATTAGGTGATAGCTGTTTGATTATTGGAGAAGTAAGAAGCTTAGAAGCAAGAGCTTTATACGAGGCAATGAGAATTGGCGCCTTAGCTAATGTTGTTGCAGGAACAATTCATGGAGCTTCTCCATATGGTGTTTTTGACAGAGTTGTTAATGACTTACAGGTGCCTGCAACTAGTTTTAAAGCCACAGACATAATTGCTGTTGCAAATCCAATAAAAACACCTGATGGATTACATTCCTGGAAAAGAGTTGTGGGGTTGTCTGAAGTCAGAAAACACTGGAAAAAAGATCCTCTGGAAGAGAAAGGATTTGTTGATTTATTAAAGTATAATGTCGATAAAGATGAATTAGAACCAACAGAAGATTTGATTAATGGAGATAGCGAAGTTATAAAAGATGTTGCTTCTAATGTAAAAGGCTGGGCGGGAAATTGGGATGCTGTTTGGGATAATATCCTTTTAAGAGCAAAACTAAAAAAAGAATTAGTAAATACTGCTGAAAAAATTAAAAATTATAGAATTCTCGAGGCTGATTTTAACACTCTTTCTAATCATGTTTTTCATAAAATTTCAGATGAAATAAGAGAAGAAATAGGACTGCCAATCAGCGAAAGAGTTTTTCCAGAATGGCAAAAATGGTTAAATTCTGAAATAAAGAAGAGAAAATTTATTTAATTTGATTTAAACCCAAAATTTATTAACTATTTCTCCTTGATGTTTTAATAAAGAGGAATTCAAAAAGAGAAAAATAAAAATGTCTGAAGATGTTGATGAAATTCTTAGAAGATATAGCAGTAAATTAGGTTCCAAAATTTCTACTTCAGAAAGAAAAAATGTAGATTATAGCAGAGAATATGTAAAATTCAAGGATGAAATGATTCCCGAAATCTCGAGATATGAAAGATTATGCAAAAGTTTAGGAAGTGCAATAAAATTAAAATTTTCAGAAAAAGATACTCAAAAAGTTAAAAGACATCTTGAGATAGCACATCTTGATCTTGAATCCTGGCAATCCTTAACACTAAGTGTTATGACTTTCATTTTTGTTTTTTTAGCAGGACTTCTTATTTCTTTAGCTGTTATTTTAATTAACGGAAGTTTCGAAGCTTTTCCTGTTTTGTTCTTTTTTCTTGTTATAATTTTCTCTATTTTTATTTTTTATTTTATGAATGCTTATCCTGCGCGGCTTGCAAATAAATGGCGTTTAAAAGCCTCAGCTCAAATGGTTCCTGCTATTCTATATGTGGTTGTTTACATGAGGCATACCTCTAATCTGGAAAGAGCAATTGCTTTTGCCTCTGAGAATTTAGAATATCCTCTTGCTTTGGATTTAAAAAAAGTTTTTTATGATGTTCAGGTAGGAAAATTTTCAACCATAAAGGCCAGTTTAGATTCTTATCTCGAAACTTGGAGAGATTATTCAGTAGAATTTATCGAAGCCTTTCATCTTATTGAAAGCAGTTTATATGAACCTGATGAATCAAGAAGAATAACAACTCTTGAGAAAGCTTTGAAAGTTGTTCTTGATGGAGTTTATGACAAAATGTTGAGATTTACGCACAATGTAAAAAGTCCTTTAACAAATGTTTATATGCTGGGCATTGTTCTTCCAACACTTGGTTTAGCCTTACTTCCTCTTGCAAGTGCGATGTTAGGTGGATTGCTAACATGGATTCATGTTTTTGTTTTGTTTAATTTGATTATTCCGTTTTTTGTTTTTTATTTAACCGACAAAGTTACCTTTCTCAGACCAGGAGGATATGGAGAAACATCTTTACTTGAAAAAAACCCCCTTTATTATCAATATAAAAGCAAAGCATCTTATGTTAAATCATTTCTTTTGATATTACCTATTGTATTAATCGGACTTTTGCCCCTTATTTTTGCATTTACTCCCTTACCAGAGATGCTGGGTTTGCAAAAAGATTATTCTTTTTCAGAATTCGGTTTAAGTTTTTTTGGCGAAGGAAGTTTTTTTGGATTTATTGAATCATCCACGGGACTTAAAGGGCCTTTTGGAGCAGGTGCTTTAATTTTAAGCATGTTGGTTCCACTTAGTATTGCATTATTCTTTTCTTTGTCTTTTAAAATGAGAACGAAAGAACTTATTTTTGAAAGAGACAAAACAAAACAACTTGAAGCTGAATTTAATAATTCTCTGTTTCAAGTTGGAAATAGAATAGGGCAAGGAGTTCCACCTGAACTTGTTTTTGCAAAAGTTGCAGAATCTTCTAAAGGATTGAAAACAGAGGATTTCTTCAGAAGAGTTGATTATAACATAAGGCAAATGGGAATGAGTGTAGAAAAAGCTATTTTTGACTTGAAAAGAGGCGCAATTATTCATTATCCTTCTGAATTGATTGCTATTAGCATGAAAATTCTTGTTGAATCTGCTAAAAAAGGATTAAAGATTGCAGCTATTAGCATAATGAGTATCTCTGAATATGTTAAGAATATTTCCAAGATAACAGCAAGACTTAGAGATATGCTTGCTGAAGTTGTATCTGATATGAAAAGTAATATGTCTTTCCTCGCACCTCTTCTTTCAGGTGTTGTTGTCGGTTTAGCTGCAATGATTACTGAAATTCTTACTCGTTTAGAAATAACAAAAATTGCAGAAGGAGGAGAAGCAACTGCATCTTTAGGTGGTCTTGCATCTTTATCTCAACTTTTCGATGTTCAAATGATGATTCCTCCTTACTTTTTGCAGATAGTAATCGGAGTTTACCTGATTCAAATTATTTTTATACTAACAAGAACTTTGGTTATTGTTGATTCTGGAGAAGATAAACTTCAAACAACATACAATCTTGGAAAAAACTTTGCTTCTGGAATAATTCTTTATTTTATTACAGCTCTTTTCTCCACACTTGCATTGTTTGTTCTTGTAAACATAGTTCTTGGAAATTTGGTTTGATTTAGTTAAATTTATTAAATAGGATTTGTTTTTTCTTATATGAAATTTTTTAAAAAGAGGATTGGAAAAAAAGCAATAATCTCAGAGTATCTTCCATGGATTCTGATCGCTGTTGCAGTTCTTGTAATTTTAATGATTACTATCTTTTTATTGCGCGGAAGAGGAATATCCCTCATAGATCAAATTAAAAGTCTTTTAGGAGGATAAATGGAACTGACACTTGAAAATCTTATAAAAATAATCATTGGAGTTTTAGTTTTTGTTGTAGTTGTTTTAGGAATTTATCTTTTCTTTAGAATCTATGTCATAGAATTTTTTAGGGGAGGAAATGTCACAGCAGAATTAATCTTAGCATTGATAAAATAATATACAAAAATGGATAAAAAGGGTTTTTTATTAGCTGAAGAAACACTTAAGATAATTCTTGCAGTAATTGCTATAGGTTTTCTTGCCTATTTGCTTTTTTCGATTTATAGCACAAATAAAGATTCTGCAAATTTAGAATTAGCTAAAGCCTCTATTAATCTCCTAAACAAAACAATAAATGAGGATAAATCAACGGTTGAAATTTATAATCCAAGAAATTGGATAATTTATTCGTGGCCAAATTCTTATTCTGATGGATTTTTGTTTCTTAAAAACGAAAAAATAGGAATGCCAAATTTCTGTTCAAATTTAGATTGGAATGGTTGTATCTGTATTTGCAAAAAAGAAAATCCGAATTCTTGTGATGAAAATGGGATTTGCATAGAAAATTTAAAGGGCCTGTCTTTTGATAATAATATAAAAATAGAAAATCCTCCGGTGATGCTCTCTATAGACCATAACAATAAAAAAATTTTAAGAATAAAATAAAATGGATACTGAAGAATTAATCAAATATCTCGTTTGGATTGTATTTTTTGCTTTAGCTATTACTGGAATTTATCTTCTACTGAGAAAACTAGGTGTAATTTGATAAAAATGAAAAAAATAAACAAAAAAGGGGAATTAACAACAAAACAACTTGTTATAATAATTGTTCTTATAGTGAGCTTTATTATTATTCTTTTTTTGCTATATCGATTGAATCTTGGAGAAACAACAAATAAACAAATTTGCCATAATTCTGTTGTTCTAAAGGCAAAATCAGCAGGATTAGCAGGGCCTCTTGATTGCCGAACAAATTATCTTTGCATTTCAGGAGGAAAAGAGTGTAAAGAAATAACACCCACATCTACAGTTAAGATTAGTTCTAAAAATGAAGAAGATATTAAAAAAGAAATTATGAAAGCTCTTGCAGATGAAATGTCTGATTGTTGGTGGATGTTTGGTGAAGGAGAAATAACTTATGCAAATACAGCTCTGACTCAAAGAACTTCTTGCGCTCTTTGCTCAATTGTTGAATTTGATGAAATTCTTAAGACAACCACATCAATTTCATATGCAGAATTTTATGATTATTTAAGTAAAACTCCTAAAACGACATCAGAAACATACCTACAGTATTTGTATGCCCTAACTTCTTCAGAGGAATTTCCATTTGAAGAATATCTTAATAAAAATTTAGAATTTGATAAGACCTACTCTATTTTAACAGGAATGGAGCGAAAAATTATTTGGGGATTGTTCGGTAGTTCTCATGTTCCGGTTCTTATTTTAGAAAAAAATAAAGAAAGCTATGAAACTCTTGGCTGTGATGTTTTTTTAACAAAAGCTTAAAATGAGAAAAAAATCTAATAAAAAAGGGGAAATTTTGACAGAAAATATAATCTTTCTAATCCTTAATTTAGTTTTTCTTTCGATATTGGCGATATTTTTATTTTCACGTACAGCTAGTGCAGCTGTTTTGGAAGAAAGATACGCTAAACAAATAGCTTTGGCTCTTGATGCTGCAGAATCTGGGATGATAATTCACTTGGAAATGGGGGATGCGTTAAAAATGGCTGAAAAAAATTCAATTAATTTCGGAACAATTGTAACTATTCGAGAGAATATTGTCACAGTTAGATTGCGTGATGGAGCTGGATATAGTTATTCTTTTTTCAATAATGCGCAAATCACTGCGAGATTTGATACTGAAAGCGAAGAAAAATATTATTTTGTGATAGAATAAAATGAATAAAAAAGGAGATAAATTAATTTCAGTTTATTGGTTTGTAATATTGTTTATTGTAGCTGCTGCAATTGTTTATATGGTTCATACTTTTTACGGAAAACCTTATGATGTAAGACAGATAGAAGCTGATTTACTAATCTCTAAAATTGCACGATGTGTTTCTGAAGGAGGTTATCTTAAAGAAGGAGTTTTTGGAGAAGATTTTAAGGGAAATTTTGGAAATTTTTGCAATTTAAATCTTCAAGTAGAAGATTCTTATGGTTGGAGAGAACAAGAGCAATATTATTTAGGGGTCGAGATTTTGAAATTTGATTCTTATGAGAAAGTTCTTTCATTACAAGAGGGCAATAAACAACTAAAAGATTTTTGCGGACAGAATGAAAAAAATTTTCCAATATGCCTCGAAAGAAGCTTATATTCTTTAGATAAAGAAGGAAATTCATACAAAATAAATCTTATTTCAATTGTAAGAAAAACAGAAAAAAATGTTTATTAAAAAATTACAAAATAAAAGAGCACAAACAGGAGAGGCAATTACATGGATTGTTGCAACACTAATCATTATTGTAATTCTGCTTATATCAATTTCTATTGCAACTTTTATGGGAAATAATAAAAAATTTGATTATTCTAAAAAAGTAGATGTTCTTGCGTCAAAATCTCTTTTTTCATATCTTCTAACAAAAGAGTTAGAAGAAGATAAAATTATTTATGAAAAAATAAAAGAAGATGGAAATTTTACGAAATTCAATGGAGAACTAGCTGTTAGTATATTTGAAGAATTTTATAATAAAGATTATTGGTTGGTTTGGTCTGTTATTTATTCTAAACCAAATAGGATAACCCACAATATTTACTTTCCAAAGCCCTCTCCCTGCGGACGGGGAATTTGGGATGAAGTTCAATTAGAAGAAAATAAATACATTTTAATTACACTAACTAAGCACTGCTAAAATGATGAAAAATATTCTAAAAAACAAACGCGGAGATATATCTATAACAATTCTTGTAATGGGAATTCTTGCTATTTGTATAGTAGCAATTCTTAGTTTTTCTATTTCAAGCAAATCTCCAAAAAGTGATTTTACTCCTTCGGGGATAATTGAAGAAGCATTAATAATAAAGGAAAAAATAAATTTATATTCCTCATTAGGATTTGATGAATCAGAAATCATCCAAATTTTTGATATTAAATATGATGAGAAATTAAAAATTAAATATGTTCTTCTGGAAAATAATTCGGTGCGCGTAAGATACAATCTTCCAGAGTAAACTAAATAAAAACATTTTTAAACAAAATAACCTTGAAATTAATATGAAAAATAAAAGAGGACAAGGCTTAAGCACAAATGCTATTATTCTCATAATTCTTGGTGTTGTAGTCTTGGTTGTTATGATATTAGGATTCACACTTGGTTGGGGAACTTTGTTTCCTTTCTTTTCTGGAAATAATGTTGAGCAAATAAAAACTAATTGTGGTATTGCTTGTTCAACGGAAAATGTTTATGATTTTTGCACTCAAGAAAGAACTTTAAAAGCAGATGGACTTCCTGGGGGAGTTAAAGAGGTGAAGGGCACTTGCTTTTCCTTTTCTACAAAAAATGAATTTGTACAATATGGTATTGCAAAGTGTTCGCAATTAGAATCCAGATGCCCACAGCCGACAAGTTAGTGGGCATTATGGGATTAAATTGAATTTAATCGAATTCTGAAAAATATTTAAATCAGAAATTTATTCTTTACTTATGGATTATGACTTTCCTCAAAAAAGAAAAAAGAAAAGAGATAAGAAGAAAGAAAAAAAGAAACATCCTTATAAAAAAGGAGGAAGAAATAGAATAAGACAAATATCGCCGAGCATTTTATAAAGATTATTTGCTATTTTTTTCTATGGCGGACTTAATATTCATATTTTTATTAGCATTAGTTTGGTTGATATTTGCAGTTATTCAGGACTTAAAAACTCGAGAAATTGCAAACTGGCTAAATATTTCTTTGATAATCTTTGCATTGAGTTTTAGATTTTTTTATTCTTTGTTTTCTGAAAATTTCTCCTTTTTTTATCAAGGGCTTATTGGCGTAGGAATCTTTTTTGTAATGGCGAATTTGCTGTATTATGGAAAATTCTTTGCAGGAGGTGATGCAAAACTTATGATGGCTTTTGGAGCAATTTTACCTTTTTCAGAGAGTTTTTCAGTTAATTTGAATATATTTTTAATGTTCTTTTTCATATTCTTTATTGTCGGAGCACTTTACACTATCTTCTCCACAATATATCTAAGTTTTAGTAATTTTTATATGTTTAAGAAAGAATTTTCTAAAATTTTCAAGAAAAATAAGAAAAGAATCTATCTTGCCTTTATTTTTGGATTAATTCTGATGATTTTTGGATTTTGGCAGGAGGTGTTTTTTATTTTAGGAATTCTAATATTTCTGTTACCTTATTTTTATGTTTATGTTAAATCTGTTGATGAAGCTTGCTTAGTTAAAGAGGTCAAAACAAGTCAGCTTAGAGAAGGAGATTGGCTATATAAAAATGTGAAAATTGATAAAAAAATAATCCGGGCAAATTGGAATGGACTGACTAAACAGGAAATAATCTCGTTAAAGAAAAAATATAAAACAATTTTGATTAGATACGGCGTGCCTTTTTCTCCTGTATTTGTGATTAGCTTCTTAATTGTCTTTTATTTTTGGAAGACATCTGCATTTGAGACTTTGTGGAGCTTTTTAGGGAATTCTCTTTGGTAACCAGATATTTGGCTCAAACTCTTTAATTGCGATTTTTTTCTTTTTTGGTTTTTTATAAATTTTTTTCGGTGCTGAAATAATTTTTTGAATTTCTAAAAGTTCTTCTGGTTTTGCAGAAGTTCTTTTTTCTGATTTTTTATCTCCATAAACCGGAATCACATTTATTATTTCATGTCCAAATAGATTAGTAGAAGAAATTTCGATATTTTTCGGTTTAAATTTATTTTTTAATCTTTTTGCAATTTTCTTAGCTAAAGAAAAAACATTTGAAGACATTTTTTCTGAAGAAGAAAGGTGTTCTTTTGGAATAATCAGAGTGTGTCCTTTAGAAAGAGGATTTATTTCTAAAACAGCCAGAGCATTTTTGCTTTCATCAATTTTATAGAAAGAAATATTTTCTGAAACTATTGAACAAAAAAGACATTCTGTAGAACCGGATTTTGCATATTCAATTTTATTTTTCTTCAAAAATTCTTCTAATTGCTCAGAATTCATAGCCTCTATTTGACTAATTGCAAATTCTTTTTTTTGCTCTGGAAAACTTTTTTCAATCTGAGATATTATCTCGTTCTTTAGTTCTTCTGTTTGTTCGAGTGTTAACATTTAATAAATAAAAAATCTATGTTAATATATTTAACGAAATTTAACAATTATCCAATTGCTCTTCTCATATCAAGAATCTCCAAAGAACCTACTCCTGAAATTTTTTGAATGCTTTCTTCAAGAGTATTCAGCTCCTCTTCTTCAGGCCAGCCAAATAAAACAATCAAGGCTTTAAGTCCAAAAGCAATTGGCTGAATTTCAAACTTAAAATTTTTTATGTTTTTTCTATTCAAAATCTCCTCTGTTTCTTTTTGTAGATTTTCTATATTTTCTTCTGGAGATTTCGGCATAAGTTTCATTTTTATTATTACTGTTCCCATAATTTCTTTTAAAAAAGGTAATTTATAAATGTTGAGTTATTTGGCTTTAAGTTGACTGAAAAAATATAATAATACTTAAAAACAAAGATGTTTTTGCCTAAATAATGATTAACTCTAATTATGAAAAAATTCTTGAAAAAATTGCAAGAATTTCAAATTTAGGAAAAGAGGAAATTGAAAAAAGAATAGAAGCCAAAAAATCAAAATTATCCGGATTAATCAGCAAAGAAGGGGCGGCATTAATTATAGCTTCTGAATTAGGTATTTCTTTTGAAAATGAAAAGCTAAAAATAAATGAGCTTATTCCCGGCATGAGAAAAGTAAATGTTGTAGGAAAAGTTTTGAATGTTTCGACTGTTCGAACCTTTAAAACAAAAGGGGGAGATGAATCAAAGGTAGTTAATTTTTGGATAGCAGATGATTCTTCAAATGTTAGAGTGGTGCTTTGGGATACAAATCATGTTGCAAAAGTTGAAGAGGGAAAAATAAAAGAGGGAGTTGTTGTTGAGATTACTAATGCTTCTATGCGAGATAATGAATTGCATTTGGGAAATTTTTCAGATATAAAGATTAGTTCAGAGATAATTGAGGGCGCTGTTAGTGAAAAAGTGCTTAGAGAGAAGAAAATCTCTGAATTTGTTAGAGGAGAAGGTGTTAAAGTTCGAGCTTTTATTGTCCAAATTTTTGAACCAAGATTTTTTAATGTTTGTCCTGAATGCAAAAAGAAAGTGGATAAAGAAGGAGACCTTTTTATTTGCCTCACTCATAAAAAAGTTCTTCCTGAAAAAAGAGCAATTGTGAATTTTGTTATTGATGATGGAACAGATTCTATAAGGGCTGTTTTATTTAATGACGCCCAGATATCTGTGGGTTTTACAGATTTTGAAAATTCTGATAAAATAGCAAGGATTAAGCAAGAACTGCTAGGTCGGGAAATGTTCTTTTTTGGAAATGTTAGATTAAATTCTTTCTTTAATAATCTTGAGCTTATAGTTGATAATGCTAAAGAAGTAGATTTAGATGAAACTATAAAAATTCTTGAGAACTAGAAAGATAAATGTTAACGAAAACACATTTAGCAATAACTTTATTTTTTGTTTTAATTCTTTTAGAATCTATTTCAAATAAAACTCTATTCGTTGCTGTTGCTCTTATTTCTACACTAATTCCAGACATTGATTCTAAATTTTCAAGTTTGGGCAAGAAAAAAGTTTTTAGACCACTTCAATTTTTTATTAAACATCGGGGAATTCTCCATAGTCTTACTTTTTTAATGATTATTTTGGGAATTTTGATTTCGTTTTATCCTATTTTAGCTTTTCCTCTCTTTGTAGGATATGGATTGCATCTTTTTGCAGATAGTTTTACTAAAAGAGGGATAGAATTACTCTATCCTTTAAAAAAGAAATTTTCAGGCAATATTCGGGTTGGCGGCTTTACAGATATAACTCTTTTTTTAATATTCTCTTTTTTTGATTTGGTGTTTATGGGAATTCTAATTTATAGCTATTTGTAGAAATATAGTGCTCTTTAAATATATACTAAAAATACGAATAATCTTTATAAATCCCCTATTTTTTAGAACTCCATGGCTGTAAAAAAAGATATCCAGCAAATTAAAGAAGCGATTTCTGATGAAACTCCAAATCTGATTTCTGACAAGAAAGAGCCCGCACTTACAGATCTTCCGGGAATTGGGCCTGCTGTATCTGCTAAACTTGAGTCAGCAGGGATATATGATGTGATGAGTCTTGCAGTTATGACTCCTTCTGAACTTTCTGAAGTAGCTGGAATTAGTGCAGCTGTTGCAAGAAAAGCTATTCAAGCTGCGAGAAATATGTTGGATTTGGGATTTATGGAAGGAACAGAATATGCAAAAAGAAGAGAAAGTGTCTTTTATATAACAACAGGAAGCAAGAACCTGGATTCTCTTTTAGGTGGAAGAGGTGTTGAATCTCGCTCTATTACAGAAGCTTTTGGAGCATTTGCTTCTGGAAAAACACAATTAGGTTTGACACTTGCTGTAAATGTTCAATTACCTTTAGAAAGAGGGGGTGTTAGTGGAAAAAGTGTTTTTATTGATACAGAAGGAACATTCAGACCATCAAGAATAAAACAAATTGCAGAAAAACTTGAAGCAAATCCAGACAAGGTTCTAAAAAACATTCTTGTTGCTCGGGCTTTTAATTCAGACCATCAGATTCTTTTGTTAGATAAAATTACAGACATGATTAAGAAAGGAGAGCCAATTAAACTTATTGTTATTGATTCCTTGACAGCTCATTTTAGAGCAGAATTTTCAGGTAGAGGACAATTAGCAGACAGGCAACAAAAGCTTAATAGATATATTCATCAGCTTATGAAATTAGCAGAAACTCATAATTTAGCTATTTATATTACAAATCAAGTTATGGCTAATCCTGCTCAATTATTTGGAGACCCAACAACAGCTATTGGAGGGCATATTGTTGGACATGCTTCTACATATAGGATTTATTTGAGAAAAGGAAAAGCAGGGAGCAGAGTTGCTAAGATGATAGATAGTCCTAATCTTCCAGATAATGAAACTGTTTTCAATGTTACAGAAGCAGGAGTTATAGATTAAATAAAAGTGGTGAAAATGAGAATTCCAAAAGCAGGACTAGTTCTTTTACCTTTTTTAGTTATGAGTCAGATTTCTTCGAAGAAAATAGAGATTTTCAAAAAAGAGAAAATCTCTGTAGAAATTAATTCTATCTTGAAAAAATCGATTGATTTAGAAAATATTTTAGAAGAAAAAAGAAATTCAACTATTTTGAATTTTATCAATTCTCCCGAAATTTCTTTTTTATTAATCAATGAATCAGTACAGTATCTGAATCTTGAAGCTATTGCAGAACATCATCCTGCCTCTAAACCTTTTCTGCCTCTTGTTGTAGATAGTGTTGAGAAGCATCAAGATATATTTTATTTAGACCCTCTTGTTGTATTGGGATTAATCTATGCAGAATCTAACTTTGATTCGAATGCAGTTTCTATAGCAGGAGCAGCGGGCCTTATGCAAATAATTCCAGAGACAGCTAAAGGATTGGGATTGAAGATTTATGAGGGAAATATGGATATCTATAAAAATCTGAAAGAAAACCGAAGAAGAGTTGTGAATTCATTTAATTCTGCAACTAATGAGGGTAGAAGAGGAAATTACAATGACGCAATCAAATGGTTTAGAGAATATAATTCTTATTCTAAAAAAGCTGATGCTTTATTTAGGGAATATAAAAGGACATTATTAGAAAATAAAGATTTAGATGAAAGATTAAATCCTGAAAAAAGCATTGATGCCGGAGTTAGATATTTAGCTATTTTAGCTAAACTTAATAGAAACACCCCTTATTTTGCAGAATTAAGAGATATTATCGCAGCTTATAATTTTGGAGGAGAGAATGCAGCGATAAAATGGACTCTTCCAACAATACGAGAACCACTAAATCATGCAAACAAAGTAAGCGAATTTTATAGAAGATTTAAACCTATGACAGAAAATTCGATTTTATCTGGAGCAAAATCTTCTGATTAAAATATTACAAAAATTTATTTCTTTGTGACTTTCTTTTCCTTTAGAGCATATTTAGCAATTAGAAAAACCACAAATGCAATTATTACAAAATTAATTATTGCTCCAAGCAATGCACCCCAGCCAATAACTATTGGGCCTATACTGAATGTTGATGTTTGCCATGCTCCTCCAGGAATAAAAGGAGTAACTAAAGGCATTATCAAATTATCTACAACTGATTTAACTAATGTTGTAGCTGCTAAAGCGATTATTAATGCAACAGCTAATCCAATTACCTTATACTCTTTTAGAAAATCCTTGAATTCTTTGATTATAGTCATACTATATCTTAATTTTTTTAGTTTATAATGTTTTTGATAAGACTTCGCATGCCCCCACGAGGATTCGAACCTCGATTGCTTCCTCCGCAAGGAAGTGTTCTATCCATTGAACTATGAGGGCATATTTTTTCTTAAACAACAAACTATTTAACTTCTCTTATTTCTAGAATTTTATGGAGATTATCGCAGATCTGCATATTCATTCTAGGCATTCTAGAGCAACAAGCAAAGATATTTCTATTGAAAATCTTGAAAAATGGGCGAGAATTAAGGGAATTAGTTTATTGGGAACAGGAGATTTTCAACATCCTTTATGGAAAGAAGAAATAAATGAAAAATTAATAGAAGATAAAAACGGTATTTTAAGAACAGCGAATAATTTTCCTTTTATTTTGCAGACAGAAATAAGTTTAATGTATAGCAGAGGGGGCAAAGGCAGGGCTGTTCATTTAATTGTTCTTTCTCCAAATAAAGAAATCGCTGAAAAAATAACAAATTATCTGAAAAGCAAGGGACGTATAGATTATGACGGAAGACCGATTTTTGGAATTGATGCAGAACAATTTGTTAAAGATTTGAAGGAAATTAATGATAAAATAGAAATAATTCCTGCTCATGTTATGACACCTTATTTTGGAATATTTGGAAGCAAATCTGGATTTAATTCTCTAAAAGATTGTTTTGGAGAGCAAACTGAAAAAATTTATGCTGTTGAATCTGGAATGAGCGCAGATCCTTCAATGCTTTGGAGATTTGAAGAAATTGCTTCTGGGAAAGTTCGAATTGTAAGTTTTTCAGACGCACATAGTTTTTGGCCATTTAGATTAGGAAGAGAAGCAGTAATATTAGAAATTTCAGAACTTAATTATGATAATATAATAAAAGCAATTCGGACAGGAATTGGATTAAAAGCTACAATAGAGACGCCTCCGGAATATGGAAAATATCACTGGGATGGGCATCGCCTTTGCAATTTTTCCTGCTCTCCTGAAAAAACTCAAGAGCTTAAAGGAATCTGTCCGATATGCAAAAAGAGTTTAACAATTGGTGTGGATAATCGAGTTGAAGAAATAGCAAGACAACCTAAAAAATTTGAACCTAAAAATGCAGCACCCTTTTTTAAAATTCTTCCTTTGCAGGAAGTTTTATCTCTTGCGATTGGAAGTTCGATGCAGAGCAAAAAAATATGGGAAATTTATAATCTTCTAATAAAAGAATTTGGCTCTGAATTTGAAATTCTTTTGAAAATTTCTCAAGAAAAGCTTCTGAAAATATCTGATGCAAAAATCGTAGAACTTATTCTAAAAAATCGTGAAGGAAAAATAAAAGTTACTCCTGGTTATGATGGAGAATATGGAATTACTTCGCTCGGAAATAAACAAGCAACATTATAATTATTAAAAAGAGTTGATTTCTTGACTTTTTATTTTTATGAACTTGTAATGCGCGTCAGAAGTTTTTTTATTGCATTTTGGGCAATTAGATTTTAGAGTATAGAGCGAGCAAGAAGAACATTTTTTCAGTTTTGGCATTTTTTCAGAATTTTTTAATTTTTAATATTAGAAGAATTAAAAATTTATTTGAGATTCATTACATATTCTTTTAAATGGGGATGGAAAGAAGTTGTAAAATGATTTTTAAGTTCTTCTGGTTTAACCCATTTCAATTCCTTGAAATCACCGCCTGCTTTTTCTTTTCCACCAACTACCTCACATAAGAAATAAATCATTACAAAATCTTTTTTTTCTGGAAGAGTTCTAGCAAAGATTGAACCAAGATTTTCTATTTTGAGACCTGTTTTTTCTTTTATTTTTTCCACTAATGTTTTTTCAACATCTTCATTGTAGCCCAATCTCCCACCGGGAAAACACCAAGTTAATTTAGGCACATACGGATCTTTTTCTCTTCTACCTATGAGTATTCTTTTAGTCTTTGGATCAAAAATAATACCCAATAAAACTACGTCAAATTTATTTATATTAGCTCTTTCCATTTTACCCTATAACTTCATAAAAAAACGGGTTTTTAAGCTTTATGATTTTTAGTTTGGTATTCAAAAAATAGACAAGCAAAAATTTTCACTTCTTTAAAATACTAAATTCTATTTTTCTATTTTTTGCCTCTTTTTCTAATTGAACAAGCAGATTTTTTAGTTCTTGGTCGTCTTTTTTCACGTCAGTAGATTCTTTTTTTAAAGAGTATCTGCCAGCAGCAATATATCTTATTTCAACGTCTTTTATTTTTTCTAAAAATTCCTTGATTAAATTAATTCCCTCTGATTCTGCAGTAACTAAGAATATCTCTTTCTTTAGTATTACAGATTTTGGTTTTTGCGAATTTAAAATCTCGAGAATTTTTTCAGCATCTTTTTTTCCAACCAATTTTTCCAATTCTTTTTTATTTTCTTTTGCTTCCTTAAAGAAATTATAAAGATCGCTCTTGCTTGTTATCTCCTTAATTACAGAATTTGCCCCTTCATTTAATACGCTTCGGAGTATACTTTCATAACTTTTTTCCTGTTTGGATTTTTCTTTAATTTCTTTCTGCTCTTGCTTTGTTACTCTTCTTAAAGATAATTCAATTCTATCTCCAGAAATTCTTAAAATCTTACAGACTATTTTCTTCTTCGGAACAACATAATCTCTTATATTTCTTATTCTTCCTGGAGCAATCTCACTCGTGACAATACATCCTTCCATCTCCTTATTTTGCAGGGGAATTTTTACAAATACATTAGTTCCAATTATTCTGTCTACAGTGCAGAGGACAATTTCTCCTTCTTCTAGATTTGGTGTCATGTAGATAGGTACTTTAAGTCATTTTTAAGGATTTTGCTCGTAAAATTTTGGAAAAATATTGTAAATTAGAACTAAATCTTTACCATTTCTATTTCAAAACTCTTTTGCAGCAATTCAATAAAGTCTTTTTCTTTATTTCTGTCAATTATGCAACCTGCTGCAAATTCATGCCCTCCAGCCTCTCCTCCTGTTTTTTGAATAACACCTTCTAAAATCTCTCTTACATTTCTGCCGGTTCTGCCTACATTTCTTAGAGAAACTTTTATTTTATTTTCATAATATGCCATTGCTGTGATTATCGTTCCTTCATCATATGAGGGGGAATTTGAGAGAATACTCGCTATTGTTCCTATAATTGTGTCTATTATGTTATCTTTTGCATTAATAATTACAAAGCCCCTGCCCTCAATTTTTTTTGTCTTTGTTACGAATTCCAATCCAGAAATTAAATGTCTTTTGTATTTTGCGTATATTTCTTCAGCTTCTCTTCGAATTTGAGGAATCTCCAGACAGAATCTTAGAGCGATATCGCTTCTTCCTAATCGCGAGCATGCATTAATCAGAGCACTTAATTCTCTTGCATCTTCTAATTTATTAAAAAATTTCAAAAGAAAAATATCTCCAATCATTTCTTTATTCTTGATTTTGGGATTTCGTAACATTATTTCTGTTGTTAGTTTTTTCATTTCTTCTTCGTCTAATTCTATGAGGCTTTTGTATTTTCCATTTGAAGGTTCAATTCCTGCATCTCTTAGCAATTCAATTATACCATAGGGATTTCCAGTGATTCCGGGAATATATTGTTGCGAAGCATACTCAAGAACTTTGTTTATGGGTCTTGTAGAAGGATAAAGAAGGAGACCCTTTTTCTTTTTTATATCTCCCTTGAAAATTTCTTCTCCCAACTTATCTATGGATTTTTCCATAAGGTCTCCAATCATTCCTAAGACAGCTAATTTTGCAGATTCTACTGCTTCAGAATCAATTTCTTTACAAAAAAGAAAAGCCAGACCTGCACTACTGATTTTTTCTTTTCCATTAAATTCCGGATTGATAATTTCAACTTCATCTGGAATTTCCTGAATTACTTCGTGATGATCAATTATAAAAACATTTTTCAGACCTGCTTTTTTGATGGCATTTAAACTTCCGGAGGCTAAATCTAAAAATAGAATAGTTTTTTCTTTCGGAAGAGTGCAGATAAAATCTTCTTCAAGTGATTTAACGATTTTTATCGAAAATTTTTTATCAAGTCTTTTTAGAGTGTTTATCAGTATGGCTGCAGAAGTTATTCCATCTGTATCGAAATGACTAATCAGGCAAATTTCTTTTTCTTTTGTTTTTTCAAGAAATTTCTGAGCCACATATTTTATACTTTCTTGCAGATTTTTCCTCTTTTCCATTTTAAGAATGCGATTATTAATTTAACTTGTGATATTTCTTAAGTTTTCTTAATTTAGCAAATATTCTATCTTTTTCTCTCATTGCTCTTTTGTCTTGCTTGTTTTTTTCATAATGTCGATTTATTCTTCCAAGTTTTTTTTCAACATGGAGAATATCTGGAATTTGATATTTTTTGTTTTCCTTAAGTATTTTAGATATTTTTTCAGAATAATTCTTAGAATGTATCCCTCTTCTTCTTAATTCTTCACCGATTTTTTCAGCAGTCAAGCCCTTATCTGCAAGTTCTAGCACTATTTTTTTGAATTCCTCAGAAGAAATCTTTACTGCAGATTTTTCTTTATCTGATTTTTCTTTATTTTTTGCTGTTAATTTTTTTGGCATTTTATAAGATAAAGGGCCCTGTTTTTAAACCTTGTGTGTATTTAAAAAACTAAACTATTTTAAATCTCAAAAAATTAATATTTTCATGGGAAAGATCATAGGAGTGATAAGTTTAAAGGGGGGTGTTGGAAAAACAAGTATTGTTACTTCTCTCGGTTCTGCATTTTCTCAATCTGGAAAAAAAGTTTTATTAGTTGATGGAAATCTTTCTTCTCCAAGCCTTGGACTTCATTTGAATATCATTGAACCAGAAAAAACTCTTCATCACGTCCTTAATAGAACTATTCGACCCCGGGAAGCAATTTATGAGCATCAGGGAATTCATGTAATGCCTGCTTCAATATTCCAAAGAATTGAAGTAAATCCTCTAAAATTAAAAGATGGAATTAAAAATTTGAGAAGAAGTTATGATGTAATTTTAGTTGATTCTTCTCCTTCACTTGATGAAGAAACTCTTGCTGTAATTCTTGCTTCAGATGAGCTTCTTGTAGTTACTACTCCTGATCATCCAACTCTAAGCGCGACAATCAAAGCGATAAAATTAGCTAAGCAAAGAGGAACACCTATTTCTGGTTTAATCATTAACAAGGTTCAGAATAGAAATTTTGAACTTTCTTTTCAAGATATTGAATCAACTCTTGATATACCTGTCCTTGCTGTGATACCTTATGATATTAATGTTCTTAAATCTCTTTCAGATATGAAACCATATACAACATATAAACCTCAATCAAGAGGGAGTGTTGAATATAAAAAATTAGCAGCTGTTTTAACAGGAGAAAAATATAAGCAAGCTTCTCTTTTGGATTTTTTTAGAAAACTCACTCCAAGTCGGCAGGAAATTAATCGAGAAATATTCTATAGGGAACTTTTCAAATAAGAAAATAGCCCTGCCAGGATTCGGGCCTCATCTTCACTCGACCTGCATAAAGTTCTGCGAACTTTACACAAACCTTGTTCGAATCTCAAAATAGCCCTGCCAGGATTCGAACCTGGGTCTCAAGGTCCAAAACCTTGAATTCTTGACCACTGAACTACAGGGCTCTACAAAAAAGAAAAAGGAGGGAATTTATAAGGATTTCGACTAATAATCAATAACTTCCCTTGTAACGACCTCTTTTTTCAACTTTCTTAAATTGCTCAAGAATTTTTTCAAATTCTTTGTATTTTTTGTATCCTTTCAGAACTTCTTTAAAAAGAATTTCCCAATTTTGAAAATGTTTTGCTTCAAGTGCTTGTTTCAGAAGATGCAAATCAACAGCTTTATCTTCAATTTTAGAACTAATGAATCCTAATCCGAAATCAATTAAATAGATTTTGTTTTCTTTTAAAATCATATTTGATGTTGTCAAATCTCCGTGAATTATGTGAGAATCATGAAGTTTTGCAATATTTTCTCCAAGAATTTTGCAAATTTCTTTTTGTTTTTTTAGTGAAAAATGATTAAGATTGTCTGAAAGTTTTTTTCCATCAATAAAAGGCATTTTTAATTTAGAAGAATTTTTTATTGAAGGCGAAATGAAAGGCACAGGGCAATTAATTATTTTAGATGCTTTTTCCAGAAGTTTTGCTTCTGATTTTGTTCTTCTTCTCCTTATTTTTTCATCTAATTCTGGAATTCTATAGAATTTTTTTATTCTGTCTTTAATAATAAAATTATCTGTAAGAATGATATTTGCTTCTGCACCTATTTGAATAATTTTTTCTTTCATTTTTTCCAATTTGCAATTATTATTCCTAAAGAAATCAGCATACTAAAATCAACAATTAAACAATAATCGCAATAAGCATTTAATACAAAATGTTGAAGATAAAGAAAATATAATGCAAAAAGTGAGCCAAATATGATTGCTAAATGAATAAGATTTTTCTTAATTTTCTCTGGTTTTTTTATTTGAAGATAAATTAGTAGACTTAAAATAGAAAAAATTACAATTCCATAATAACTGTTTTGAATGCCTAAGAAGTAATTATACTCTGAAGAGTGAACTATATTACAGCTTGTTCCTCCAAGAAGACATTCTCCTGAAGAGCTTGAGGGAAGCGAGAGAAGTATAGAACTGATTAAGGAAAGAACTGCTAATGCTAAAAGAACAGGATATTTTATTGTTTTCATGTTTTATTTAATAATTCTTAAAATCTAAGTTTTTTTCCGAATTTTCTTGCAAACTTTTGTAATTGTTTTTGGCTTAATCCTTGAGACATTTCCAAATTTCCACCTGATTTTACCATGTCATTCAAAAGCCTGTATTGTTTAAGAAGAGAGCGAACTTCGCTTGTTGGAACTCCTGCTCCTTTTGCAATTCTTTGAATTCGAGATGTTTGTTTTTCAAGAATTTCTGGATTTTCTTTTTCATGTTGCGTCATTGATTTTATAATGTGCTCCCATTTAGAGATTCTTGTCTCTTGATTCTCAAGAACTGATTCTGGAATTTTTTCTTTAATTTTAGAAAAACCAGGAATCATGCTTTTAATCTTGTCAAATCCTCCTAAGGAGTTCATTGATTTAACTTGCTCAATCACATCTTCAAGAGAAAGTTTTCCTTCAGAAATTTTGGTCTGAATTTTCTTTTGACTTTTTTCATCTGTTACAGATCTTATTTTTTCAAGAAGTGCTTCAAGATCGCCTCTTCCAAGAAGTCTTGCTAAAAATGATTTTGGATTAAATTCTTCTAAATCATTTATTTTTTCTCCTGTTGCAATAAAATAAACAGGTGCTTTTGTTTCAGCACAAGCTGTTAAAGCACCACCACCTTTTGCTGTAGAATCCATTCTCGTAATTATTACACCAGAGATATCTGTGACTTCTTTAAATTCCTGAGCTTGTTTTTTAGCTGCTTGTCCTATATCTGCGGGAATAACTAAAATTATTTCTGTGGGTTTTATTTCTTTTTCAAGTGCTTTTATTTCTGCTATAAGAACCTTGTCCAGAGTGTGACGACCAGCTGTATCTATGAGAATTAGATTATAATCTTTGAGTTTGTCTTTTACTTTTTTCCAAACTTTAGCAGGATTTTTTTCGAATAAATCTATGAAATAAGAAATTTTATGCTCTTCTGCAAGTTGTTTTAATTGTTCTGGCGCAGCTGGACGATGCGTATCAAGTCCGACAAGAGCAACTTTTTGCCCTCTTTTTGCAAAATAATTTCCAAGTTTTGCAATTGTTGTTGTTTTTCCGCTTCCATACAAGCCAAGAAGCATAATGCGGTTTTGCTGGTTCTTTTCTCTTTTAATTTTTAATTGCTTGTATTCTCCAAGAATATTCTCTAATTCATCATGCAATATTTTGAGAATATGTTCTTTTTTCTCTATTCCTTTTATTCTTTCATCAACAGCTATTTTTCTAATTTTATCTGAAAGCTGCTTTACAAGCATAATATTTACATCTGCTTCTATTAATGCTCTTTGCAAATCTTTTATAATAGAATCAACCAAATCTTTGTCAAGAAATATCGCATTAGCTACTTTATCTGTGACTTTTCTTAGTATTTCTCCTAGTTTTTCAAACATATTAAAAAAAGGAGGGGAAGAGTTAATAAATTTGTGGTTTTGTCTGAAATACTCTTGTTTGCAGATTAATTACAATCCCAATTCCTTCAAAAATTTGTTCTTGTTAAAAGGTTCTATTTTGTCATACTCTTGTCCTGTTCCAAGAAATATTATCGGTTTTTTTGTGACATGTCCTACAGATAAGATTGTGCCGCCTCTTTCATCCACATCTGCCTTTGTTAGAATGATTCCGTCAATATTTATAGCCCAATCAAAACTTTTTACCTGCTCTACAATATCATTTCCAGTTATAGCTTCTCCAATAAAGAATTTTAAATCAGGTTTGCAGACTCTTGATATTTTTTCTATTTCTTTTATAAGATTTTTTGAAGTATGCATTCTACCTGCGGTGTCAATCAGAACAACATTAACGAAATTTTTTCTAGCATATTGTATTGCATCAAAACCAACTGCAGCAGGATCAGCACCATATTGTTGGGCAATAACCTGCATTTTAAGTCTTTCTCCGTGTTTTTTTATTTGCTCTATGCTTGCTGCCCTAAAAGTGTCTGCAGCAGCAAGAACACAGGAAAATCCAGAATTCTTCAAATAATTTGCAATTTTTGCAATTGTTGTTGTTTTTCCTGTTCCATTTATTCCTGCAAAGAGAATTACATAAGGTTCTTTTGGCTGATCTGAATTTTTCTCTTTTATTTTTTCTACAATATTAAATGGCTCTACCAGAATATTTTCAATTATTCTTTTTAGGCACTCTTTAATCTCAAATTCAATCTCTTTTTTTAGAAATTCTTTTCCAATTATTTCTTCTTTTAAACTCTCAATTATTTTATCTGCAATTTCAAAAGCAACATTATTCTCCAGAAGAAGCATCTTTAGTTCTTCTCCATAAGCTTCAAATTCCTTTTCAGAAACTTTTATTTTTCCAACTTTCTCTGTTATTTTTTTAAAAAAACCCGGCTCTTTTTCTTCTTTTTGTTTTATAACTACTTTTTTCTTTTCTTCTTTTTCAGGTTCTTTTTCTTTAGAGATTTTTTTCGTCCAATTTGTTATTTTTTCCTTTAAAAATTTGAACATATTTATATCAATTTAAGGCAATTTATAAATTTAAACACACAAGACTACCTCTTTTTCTAATCTCTTATTCAGTGAATATAAATTTTTATAAACAAACTTGTTTTATTAATTTCATGAATTATTCAAAGCGGAGCATATTCAAATGAAAGGGGTACTTGTTCTTCTTGACGGAGTTGGAGATTTGTCTTCTATTCAATTAGGAGATAAAACACCTCTGGAAGCAGCTGAAACACCTAATTTAGACTTTTTAGCAGCAAGAGGTGAAATGGGTTCTATGTATCCTGTAAAACCCGGTTTTGTACCTGAATCAGATGATGCAATTGTCTCTCTTTTCGGAAATGCGCTTATTGACAGTACAAGGGGACAGCTTGAAGCACGAGGAACAGATTTAAAACTTACTCGAGGTGATTTAGCTTTGCGTGTTAATTTTGCAACAATTGATTCTTTAAAAAACGGAAATATGATTGATAGAAGAGCTGGAAGAACTTTGACAACATCTGAAGCAGAGATTTTATCCAAGGCATTAAATAAAATAAAACTTCCCTGCAAATTTGTGTTTAAATCAACTATTCAGCATAGGGCTGTTTTAGTTCTAAAAGGCGGATTTTCAGATAATGTTACTGGAAATGATACAGCTTATTCAAAAGGCGAAGTAAGAACAATGGATAAAATTGGAAGTTTTAAGGCTCTTGATGAAGAAGAAAACACGCAATACACTGTAAATATTCTTAATGAATTTATTGAAAAAGCTTTCGGAGTTTTGAATGCTCATCCTCTTAATGAAGAAAGAAGAAAAAAAGGATTGTTGCCTGCTAATTTTCTTCTTATGCGCGGAGCAGGAATTGAGCCGCCTAAATTAAAATTCTATCGAAAATGGCTTTCTATTGCATATATGCCTCTTGAAATAGGTTTTTCTAAAGTGAGTGGAATGAGTGTTTTTTCTTTTGAATATCCAAAAATGAAAAATTTGGATTCATATGAAAATCTTTGGGAAGGTTTGAAGAAAGCATGTAATTTTTCTATAAAAGTTCTAAAACGAAATATCAAAGATTTTGACTATGCTTATATTCACATCAAAGAAACAGATACTCCTGGACATGATAATAAGCCTATTGAAAAGAAATTGATGATAGAATATATAGATAGAGTTTTGTTTAAATTTTTAAAAGATTTTGCAACCCAAAACAAAATAAAAATTGTTGTTACAGGAGATCATTCAACTCCCTGTAAACTTAAGGCTCATTCAGCAGACCCTGTTCCAGTTTTGTTTTATAATGATAAACCTCCTAAACCAAAAAGCAAAATTTTCTCTTTTTTTCAGACATCAGGCAGAAAAATTCTTTTTTCTTCAAAGAAAGAATCTGAAGTTTTGGAAGAAAAAAAAGACGAGAATCCAAAATTAGAGCATCCTAGAGAAAAATTCTGCGAAAAAAATGCTAAAAAAGGCAGTTTAGGGAGATTTTCAAGTAATGAACTACTAGAGAAAGTTGGATTTTTGAAATGATATTTTTTTAAATTTTTGATTATTTTTTAGTATAGTAATTGTTAAAAATAGAACTCCCCTTTTTTTAAAATGATAACATACAGTGATATTTATGAGGCAACTCGGAAAGAGAGATATTCAGATCAAATACAGCCTCTGCCTAAGAATTTTGTAGTAGAGGTTTCAGCATATCTTCAGGAAAAGAAACAACTTTCTCTAAAAGATGACGAGATTTTATCTGACATGATTACTAAAACAAAAAAGCAATTAGAGAATGCTATAACTCTTTTTAGAGAGCTCATAATAAGGCGCAGAAAGAAAATATTAAATCTGATTCTTATTGCAGCAGAGACAGGAATTTCAAAACAGGATTTTGAAAATATGCTTCCTTTTGAAAAAACTCTTTTTGAAGAATTAATGAAAAGCATAGAAATCTCTGACAAAAAAATCACTGAAGTTTTAAGCAACAAAAAATTTCAAGAATCAAAAAACGAACTTGTTTTATTTAACGAAAAAGTCGGAGAATTTTTAGATATTGAAGGTGAAAAAATCGGGCCATTTGAAAAAGGCCAGATAGCAAATTTACCTCGCGAAGTAGCTAAAATTCTTGTAGAAGACGGAAAAGCTGAATTCTTTGAAAAATAAATTTAAAAACTTGTTCTTCTCATTAAAACATAAGGAAATTTAGAGAAATTGTGCCTGTGTAGCTCAGGGGTAGAGCGGCGCACTTGTAATGCGTAGGTCGGGGGTTCAACTCCCTCCACAGGCTTTGCGAAGCAAGAATGTGTTACAAAATTATTTTCAGAGAATTTTAGTTTACAGGCTTTGCGAAGCAAGATTCACTTCTCTGCTTTTAATTTTTCTAACTTAAAAATTCTAATCTCGCAGAATGAAAGAGGATAGATTTTCTTGAGTTTGATGCTTAGAGTTTTCTGAATTGAATTTTTTAGAAGCTCATCAAAAAGAGTTTCTATGCTCTTGGCTTTAACATAATTAATTAGTTCTTCTTTTGCTTTTTCTCTAAGAGCTTTTCTTACAGCTCTTGAAACTTTTTTTCTTGTTATTAAAAAAGGTTTTATTCGTACAAAAGCATCTTTGCATTCAGCTGAAAATGAATCTTCAACATAATTCGTACCTTTTCTAACCATTCTTCTTATAAAATAAGGCATAATTACTAATTCTCTTGGTTCTGCTATAGCAGAAGTTTCTTTGATTTTTACTCTTAACTTAAGAACAGCCCCTTTTCCTCTTAAAAGCCGAGTTAAATCATAGATTATGTTTCTTCCTTCAAGTTCTTTTAATTCATAACCATATAATTGAGTTTCTTTTTTCAAAATTGGTATTTTCACGTCAAAGAATTTTTTTCTTTTTTTTGCTTGAGCCATTTTATTCCTGCAGCACCTTTCCTGCTCTTTTTCCTTTTTTCTGATATTTAGATTTTCCGCAAACCTCACAGATGTAAAGGAAATTTGTTTTTTTAGTTGTTTTTGTTTTTCTTTTGAATTTTGATACAGCTGGTTTAGAGCCCCATTTACCTTTATTGCCAATTCCTCTTCCAAGTCCCCTACTCTTAGCTCTTGAAATACTTCCTCTTGTAAGAGTTCCTCTTTTTGCTCCCGTTGAAACTAATTTTATCTTCTGCTTGGTTTTTTTATTGCAATACGGACAAAATCGATTTGTGATTTTTGGAACTTTCATGATTAAATTTTTAAAATTTAATTTGACTAAATTAGAATATTTCAGTCTCTGAAAAAAAAAGAAAGTGAGTTTTTAAAGCTTGTTAATGAAATGGCCCTGCCCAGGATCGAACTGGGGCTCTGTCCACGTCAAGGACAAGGTCTACCATTAGCCTACAGGGCCTTAATAAAAGAAGATATCTTACTTATAAAAATCTTTTTGGGATTTATTATATGCTTTGAGAAAATTCATAAGATTTAAATATAAGAAAGAGCTTTTTGGAATATGAGGTACAATACTTATCAGACTTCTAGAAAAATAAGGGGCTTGATTATGTTTTTATACATTCTTTTTGCGCTTTATTTTTTAAATTATCCTTTCAAATTAATTGTTATTCCAGCATTATTTTCTGATATTGAGCCCTGGATTGTTTTTATTGGGGGAATTTTGTTAATTATCGGAGGTTTTAGCTATTTTAAGAAAGGCAGAATGCACTACTAGTTAAAAGACTGAATTTCAATTTATTTCTTTTTTTATCAATAAATTTATATACGTAATTCCTCTATTTTTTCTATGGATTTTAAAAGAGGAAAAGAGGGATTTTTTATGAAAAATTCTAAAGGACAAGTAACTATTTTTATTATCATAGCAATTCTTATTGTTGCAGGAATATTGGCATACTTTTTTTTAAGAAGTTCTTTGACTGGAACAACTATTCCATCTCAGATGGAGCCAGCTTATGCTAATTTTTTATCTTGTTTAGAAGGAGCAACAACCACGGGAGCAAGTGTCTTGAATTCGCAAGGAGGGTATATTTATTTACCTGAATTTGAACCAGGTTCTTCTTATATGCCTTTTTCATCACAACTTAATTTCTTAGGAAATCCAATTCCTTATTGGTATTATGTTTCTGGAAATAATATCGAGAAAGAGCAGATTCCGACAAAAAGAATGATGGAGAATCAGTTAGGAACTTTTATTGAGCAAAGAATGAATAATTGTGATTTCACTTCATATTATTCTCAAGGTTTTGAGATATTCTGGACAGAGCCAAAATCTAAAATTAATATCAAAGAAGATAGAATTGAAGTTACCCTTGATAGTGCTTTAAAAATCTCTAAGAATGATGAAACAGCTGTGATAAGAACACACAAGATTACAATGCGTTCTCAATTAGGTAATCTTTATGATTCTGCAAAAAAAGTTTATGACAAACAGCAAGAGAATTTGTTTTTAGAAGAATATGGTTTAGATGTTTTGTGGAGTTATGCTCCTGTTGATGGAGCTGAAATAACTTGTTCTCCTCTTATATGGCAAGCAGATGAAGTTTTTGCTGAATTACAAGAAGCTATTGAAGCAAACACTTTTGCCTTAACAACAACTGGAGAAAGAGAGAATTATTTCTTTGTTGATCTTCCTGTAAAAGAAGAAGTTCGTTTTTTAAATTCAAAAAACTGGCCGCATAGTTTTGAAGTTTCACCTGCAGAAGGAAGTATTCTCTTATCAACTCCTATTGGAAATCAGCTTGGTTTAGGTATTCTTGGATTTTGCTATGTTCCTTATCATTTTGTTTATGATATGAAATATCCCGTTCTTGTACAGGTTCAATTTGGAGATGAAATATTTCAGTTTCCTATGGCTGTTATTATACAAGGAAACAATCCGAGAGAGCCATTAGATGCAGAACTTGGAGAAAGCTTTGATTCTGAAATCTGTGAATATAAAAACACAGAAATAACAGTTCGAGTTCGAAATAAAAATGATGTCCCAATAGAAGCTGATATTTCATATGAATGTCTTGCAAATGCTTGTTATATCGGCAAAACATCTAATTCAGGAATACTTGTTGAGAATTTCCCCCAATGTATTAATGGATATGTCACAGCAAAAGCACCTGGTTTCAGAGATACAAGATATATGTTTTCAAGTGTTTCTTCTGGAAATATTAATATGATAATGGAAAAACTTTATTCTAAAAATGTTCAAATTAAATTAAATGGAGTCAATTTCAATGGAGAAGCAATAATTTATTTTGTTTCAGATGATTCCACAAAGACCCTGATTTATCCAGAGCAAAAAATTGTTGAGCTCGGAGAAGGACAATATGAAATTCAAGTTTATATTTTCCGGGATTCTTCAATTAGTTTAGAAGGAGTTGTAACGGAGCAATGTTTAGATGTTCCAAGAACTGGAATTCTTGGAGTTTTGGGATTAAAGCATGAAAGATGTTTTGAAATTGAAATTCCAGAGCAAACTCTTTCCCAGGTTCTTTCTGGAGGAGGAATTCAGAATTATTATATTTTAGAATCAGAATTAATGGGCTCAAATTCTGTTGAAATTTATACAGAAGGTTTACCAAAACCAGAAACTCTTGAGCAATTGCAGAACAATCATATTTTATTTGAGAGTAAAGGACTTGAAATAAGATTTGTATAAAATGGAAAAGGAATTGCAAGACAAAAAAAAGAAAATTGTT